>CANRDB010000024.1 GCA_947629315.1 uncultured Bacilli bacterium | reverse complement strand
AACAGTTTTAAATTTTTGGGTGTTTTCTCTTTTTTTTGTATAATTTTATATTTTCCCACATCTAGTTTACTACATCTTTTTATGGAGGAAAGGTTGAAAAATGAAAATATTATGATATAATAATAATGGCTTTTTTAAGAAAACACATTTATGGATGACGTTATCGAGTGCCTGATGGTGGTGACGTTTCGAGATAAATGGAAGGAAAAACGAAAGGATGTGGAACTATGGCAGTAGTATCTATGAATTTATTGCTAGAAGCAGGAGTTCATTTTGGACATCAAACTAAAAGATGGAATCCAAAAATGAAAGAGTATATTTTTACTTCAAGAGATGATATTTATATTATTGATTTACAGAAGACAGCAAAGAAAATTGAAGAAGCTTATGCTGCTTTAAATGAAATCGCTAAAAATGGTGGAAAGGTTATCTTTGTCGGAACAAGAAAGCAAGCACAGGAAGCAACGAAAGAAGAGGCTATCAAGAGTGAATCTTACTACGTAACAGAAAGATGGTTAGGAGGAACTCTTACAAACTTCAAGACAATTCGTAAGAGAATTAAGAGATTAGAAGAAATCGAAAAGATGGAAGAGGATGGAACATTCGATGTTCTACCCAAGAAAGAGGTAGTAGGACTTAAGAAAGAATATGCGAAGTTAGATAAATTACTTTGTGGTATTCGTAATATGGAAAAACTTCCTCAAGCAATGTTTATTGTTGATCCATCTAAAGAAGAAATTGCGATTCGTGAAGCTAGAAAGTTACATATTCCAGTATTTGGTATTGTAGATACCAACTGTGATCCAGATATGGTAGACTATGTTATTCCAGCAAACGATGATGCTATCCGTGCTGTTAAATTAATTATTGGTGTTATGAATAATGCTATCTTAGAAGCAACGGGTGGTGTTATAACCGATTATGTAAGTGGAAAGACAGACGAAAACGGAACAGACATTATGAAACGTGCTGTAGAATCTGTTAAGAGAAAAGAAGAAAAGAAACCATTTGAAAAAAAACCATTTGATCGTAATAATAAAAAATCATTTAATAAAGTAGAAAAAGATACGAAAGAAGAGTCAAAGCCAGAAGAACAGGAAGAAAAAGAAGAGACTGTAGAATCTAAAAAAGCCGATGTTAATGATGATTTAACAGAAAAGACAGTTTCAGAACTTCGTGAGATGGCTAAGGCTAAAGAAGTTAAAGGATATTCTACAATGAAAAAAGCTGAATTATTAGAAGCTTTAAAATAAAGTATTAAAGATGATTTTTTAATCATCTTTATTTTGTGAAAAGGAGGATATTATGATAAGTGCAAGTATGGTGAAAGACCTAAGAGAAAAAACAGGAGCAGGAATGCTAGATTGTAAAAAGGCTTTAGAGGCTACCAACGGTTCTATGGATGAAGCAATCGATTGGTTAAGAGAAAAAGGAATTTCTAAGGCTGCTAAAAAGGCAGATAGAATCGCTGCTGAAGGAATTGCCGCTATTAAGATTGACGGAAATAAAGCGGTTATTGTGGAAGTGAATTCTGAAACAGATTTTGTTGCTAAAAATGAAGAGTTTACTTCTATGGTCGACATGATTCTTGATGCGATTTTAAAGGGAAATGCCAAAACGAATGAAGAAGTTTTAAATCTTTCTACAAAAGAGGGAACTGTTTCTGAACTTATTGTTGCGAAAACTGCTAAGATTGGTGAGAAACTAAGCTTTAGAAGATTTGAAAAAATTGAAAAAGAGTCTTCTCAAAGTTTTGGTGACTACATCCATATGGGTGGTAAAATTGCCGTGTTAACAGTTTTAGATGGAGCTGATAAAGAGGTTGCTAAGGATGTTGCTATGCATGCTGCTGCGATGAGACCTAGTTATGTCAATGCTAGTGAAGTTCCAGATGCTGTTCTTGAAAAAGAAAAGAATATTATGAGAGAACAACTTCTTAATGAAGGAAAACCAGCTGAAAAAATTGAACAAATTTTAGTTGGAAAAGTAAACAAATATTATGAGGAAGTTTGTCTTGAAAATCAAATTTTCGTGAAGGCAGAAAATAAAGAAACCGTTGCTAAATTTGTAGCAAATCATGGTGGAAAGATTAGCAAGATGGTTCGTTATGAAGTAGGCGAAGGAATGGAAAAAAGAGAAGAGAACTTTGCTGAAGAAGTAGCGAAGCAAATGGAAAATAAGTAATGATTCTGAAAAAGAAGAAAGAGAAATCTTTCTTTTCTGATGGAAAAATGTTACAATGATTATGGAAATAGAGTGATGATATGAGAGAAAGAAAGAAAAAATTACGTTGTCCTAATTGTGGAACGGCTATTAAAGAGGAACAAAAATCTTGTCCTGTTTGTCATCAAATCATTGAACGACCAAAAGAAGAGACGGCAGAAGGGGAAGAAGAAAGTTTTGAATTAAAGGCAGAATTCCCATTTGGAAAAATTGTCATGGGAATCATTATTGTGATTGGGATTGTCTTAACAGTAAAGGGAATTGTTGAGTATCAAAATGTAGAATATTGTACAGCTGATGACTGTGGATTTCGATCTTTATTCTTAGCTGGTTTAGGTATTATTTTGATTATTTCAGCAGGAATTGCCCTTGCTCGTGATGGAAAAAAATATAAAGAAATAGCTTAGGTTAATTCCATACCTAAGCTATTTTCTTCTAGAATTTGATAGGAAAATTCTTCTATCTTTGGTAAATACGATAGTGGTAAAAATAATTGATAAGTAACTGCTTCTTGATATTCTTTCAAGAAGATGGGATAAGGTTCTATCCGATTTTGAACCATTTTTTCCTGTTGATAAGGAAATGTTATTTTTAGAATCACTCCTTTGATGAGATTTACTTTTTTAGCTTGATTCAGTGCTTCTACCGTGCTATTGGTATAGGCTCTCACTAATCCTCCTGCTCCTAGTTTAATGCCACCAAAGTAACGAATCACACAAGCAAGAATGTGATCTAAGTTTTGATGCTCTAACACTTTTAAAATCGGCATACCAGCAGTTCCACTAGGCTCTCCATCATCCGAGAATCTTTTTTTATTATCGAATATATAACCATAACAAATGTGGGTAGCATCCGGATATTCCTTTTGTAGTTGGAAAAGTATTTGATCTACTTCTTCTACATTAGAAAGAGGAAATACTTTGGCTAAAAATTTTGATTTTTGAATTTCCATCATGGAAGATGCTTGCTTTTCGATTGATTTCATAGAATCACCAACTTTATTATAACAAGATTTGGTAAAAGTGACAATTCTATCTTTTCAAGGAAATGGGAGCATGCGAAAGAATAGAAAGAAATTAGTTAGAACAGGGATTTCCCTTTTTTTCGTGAAAAAAGTATGTTACAATAAAACCGGGATGGTTATGAAAGAAAAAATAAAAGAATATATGGAAACATTGGTCGAGGATGGTGTTTTTCCAGGAGCTAATTATGCGATATATTATCAGGGGACTATAGTGATGGATAGTGTTGGAAATAAAGCATTATTCCCAGAGCGAGAAAAAAACAATTTAGATACTATCTATGATATTGCTTCTCTTACAAAAGTAGTGGTGACAAATGTGTTATTAGCCCATTTAGAAGAAGAAGGGAAGATTGCTTTTCAAGATTCCTATCAAAAATATTTTCCTCATTTTCGTTATCCTAATGTCACGTTAGAACATCTTCTCACGCACTCATCTGGATTAGTTCCGAAATATGATAAAAACAATCTTGTAAGTAAAGATGAGTTTTTTGAGAAAATAGAAGCTAAAAATCAACCTGGAGAGGATGTCATTTATTCCGATTTAAATTATATTTTACTAGGATTTTTAATTGAGAAACTAGAGGGAAAATCCCTAGATATTTTAGCGCAAGAAAAAATTTTTACGCCACTAGGCATGAAAGATACTGGTTATCTTCCAACAGATAAGATGCGATGCGCTCCTACGGAAAAGATGGAAAAAAGAGGAATCGTTCGTGGTGAAGTTCATGATGAAAAGGCTTATTTTTTAAAGGGTGTATCAGGACATGCTGGCGTATTTTCTACGATTCAAGATTTATTCTTGTTCATGAGGGGGATTTTAGAGGGAACAATACCGACATTATCCCCTCAATCGATTGACCGTTGGTTTCAAGTAATTGCTACTTCTAAAACGGGAGTATCTCGCAGTCATAGTTGGATGTTAGCGAGTACTTATAAGGATACCAAGTCTTTTGCTTCTCCTCATGCGATTTTGCATACAGGTTTTACCGGCAATGAATGTATTATCGATAGGGATAATGAGTACTTATTTTTACTTCTTTCCAATCGTGTTCATCCAACGAGAGAAAATACAAAACTAATCGATCGAAGAAAAGAAATGAATGAAACCATTTACGATATGGTAAGAGAGGGATCATATGGATTATATTAAACAAAAATTATCCTTGTTGACGACTAGTCCAGGATGTTATTTAATGAAGAATAAAGATGGCGTGATTATCTATGTAGGAAAGGCTAAGAATTTAAAGAACCGTGTTAGTTCTTATTTTCGAGGAACCCATACTGGTAAGACCGCGAAACTCGTCAGTGAGATAGTGGATTTTGAATATATTACGGTTCATAGTGAAGTGGAGTCTTTTATCTTAGAGATTAATCTTATCAAAAAATATAATCCTAAATACAATATCCTTTTAAAGGATGATAAAAGTTATCCTTATATTGAACTAACAGACGAGAAAGTTCCACGATTAAAAGTTGTTCGTTCTCTTTCTAGGAAAAAAAGTCAGAAACATTTATATGGACCTTATCCTAATGTTACTGCTGCGAGGGGAGTAGTTAATCTTTTGAATCGAATGTATCCTATTCGTAAGTGTAATACCTATCCTCCAAAGGCTTGTCTTTATTACCATATTCATCAATGTCTAGGATATTGTGTAGAGGATGTATCAGATACGACGATTCAAGAGATGAAAGAGGAAATCATTCGTTTTTTAAATGGCGATCACTCTTTTATTACGAAGAAAATAGAAGCGGAAATGCAGAAGTATAGTGAAGAGATGAAATACGAAAAAGCTTTGGAAATGAAACAGTTGTTAGACTATATTCGAGTCACTTTGACACATCAACAAGTAGAAATAAAAGATGGGATTGACCGGGATGTTTTTGGCTATTATGTAGATAAGGGATATTTAAGTATTCAAGTCTTTTTTATTCGAGGGTCTAAAATTGTAGGAAGACACTCTAAAATTCTTCCTATGATTGAAACCGAAGCAGAAGAATTAAACCGCTATATTGCCGATTTTTATCAAAATATATTAAAACCAAAAGAGATATTAATACCCGATATTGGCGAAGAAGAAGTATTGTCAGAATATCTAGAGATGAATGTCCGAAAACCGATAAAAGGGGAAAAGTTAAAACTAGTCATCATGGCTAGTGAGAACGCTAAAATCGCATTGGAAGAACAATTTGAATTAATGGAAAAAGATGAAAAGAGAACTTATCAAGCAAATGAAGAATTGCGACAAATTTTAGGATTAGAAAAATTAGATCGAATTGAAATCTTTGATAATGCCCATTTATTTGGTACCTATAATGTTTCTGGAATGGTGGTATTTCGCAACGGAAAACCTGCCAAAAATGAATATCGAAAATTTAAAATATCCGTAGATACGAATGATGATTATCGGACGATGAGGGAAGTTATTTATAGAAGGTATTTTCGCGTTTTAAAAGATCAGTTGGAAAGACCGGATTTAATTATTGTGGATGGTGGTCTAGGACAGATTCATGCTGCTAAAGAAGTTATCGATAGTCTTTGTCTACCCATTTTAGTAGTAGGTTTAAAGAAAGATGATAAGCATAGTACCAATCAACTGTTAACGGTTGATCATGCCTTTGATATTGATAAAAAGAGTAATGTCTTTTACTTACTAGAGAGAATGCAAGATGAGGTACATGAGTTTACGATTCATTATCATAAACAAATTCGTAGCAAGGGTTCTTTGGAAAGTGTATTAGACCCTGTTGAGGGAATTGGCGAGAAAAGAAAAAAGCAATTGTTAAAAAAATATAAAACAGTAACTCAATTAAAAAAATTAACGGAAGAAGAATTACAGACCTTATTACCAGAAAAAGTAGCCCATGAACTTTATGAATATTTAAAGGCCTATGAGACTGAATGATAAAATTTTGAAAATTTTACAAAAGATGGTATAATATCGATTGTTTGTGAGGGAGAAAAAAACATGTCAGAAAAATTAAGAAGTAAAGCGATTACCGCTTTACTGATTCGATCAACTTATGAGGATGAAAAAAGACAGAGAAAAACAGCATTAGCGAATCGATTAGCTTTAGAAGTTTTAAATGTCACACAGGATGTAGAACAAGCTAAATTGCTGTTAGATAGTGAAAGAAAAAAAATCGCTAGCCGAGGAGAAATAGAGGAATATTATCTATTAGGAAATGATGTTACCGTAAGAGAGGTATTAAAAACTTACTATGCGGAGGTAGGAAGAGATTTCCATGGAAATCGTATTTTAAGTAGTCAACTGACAATATCGGAAATGATGTTAATGTTAGGAGTTTTCTGTTTATTAGAAGAGGAAAGACATCTTCAATCGCAAAGAATTTCTAAAGAAATTCAAAAGATTCGGTATCGTTTATTCGGTCGTGGATATTCTACCGGTAAAAGATTAAGTAAGGAAGAAATAGCATACTTAATGGATTATAAAAATATTTTACATAGTCGTAAAGTGGCAGAAAATAAAATGATTCAATATTTGCAGAGTCAAAATAAGGTAGTAACCGATGCCATTTTGAGAATCTTAGGAACTTCCATGGAAGAAGCAAAAACAGTAGATCTTATGCGATTAGTTTCAGCTTCTGGTCATTTGTGTTTAACATCGAAACCTATTAGAATTTTTTTGGATATGAGAAGAAATACGGTAGAAGACGATATCGCTTATTTTCAAAAAATGGGGGAGTCTTGTGAGAATCTCGAATACATCTTAGAAGAAAAACCAACTCGTTCTTTTCAATATATCATGCAAGAAGGGACAAAATAAGTCCTTTTTTCATGATATATTATACCTAGGATTTTGCATATAATTATGGTATAATAACAATAAGGAAGTGAAACATGAGAGTAGTCATTAGTGCTGGGGGAACAGGTGGACACATTTATCCAGCGCTTGCGATTATCCGTAAGATTAAAGAAAAGGAACCAAATAGTGAGTTTTTATACATTGGAACTCACAATCGTATGGAAAAAGATATTGTTCCTAAAGAGGGTATCCCTTTTCGCATGATTGAAGTTTATGGAATGAATCGAAAGCAACCATGGAAAAATGGAAAAGTGCTTTACTGCCTATGGAAAGCAAAAAAGAAATGTAAAAAGTGGTTAAAAGAATTTAAACCAGATATCGTTATCGGTGTTGGGGGGTATGTCACAGTACCTGTTTTAAGTGCTGCTCATTCTCTTGGCATGAAAACATTTTTACATGAACAAAACAGTGTTCCTGGAAAAGCCAATCTCGCATTAGCGCGTAAGACAGACTGTATCGGTGTTTCCTTTGAATCGACAATCCATAGTTTTCCAAAAGGAAAGACTATCTTTACAGGAAATCCATGTAGTGAGGATGCACTTGCGAAAGAGCCTATGGCCAAAAGCGAGTTAGGATTAGATGATCAAAAAAAATTGGTATTAATTGTCATGGGTTCTTTAGGAGCTAGTAGTGTCAATGATATTTTAAAGGAGACATTACCAAAAGTAGAAAATAAACCTTATCAATTTTTATACGTAACAGGAGCTTCGGATTATGAGGAAATAGCGAAGATTTCTTTCCCAAAGAATGTCAAGGTAGTTCCTTATATTGATAATATGACTCGTATTATGAAGAATGTAGATTTGATGGTAACGAGATCCGGTGCTTCTACTTTAAGTGAAATTATGGCTTTACAAGTGCCAGCTATTTTAATTCCTAGTCCTTATGTACCCAATAATCATCAATATAAAAATGCCAAGGATTTAGTCGATAAGAAAGCTGCTTTATTGATTGAAGAAAAAAACTTAAATTCTCAAATTCTTTTGGAACAGATTGATGAAGTCCTACTATCTCAAAAGAAACAAGCAGAAATGAAAAAGAATTTATCCCGTATGGGAGTATCAAACAGTGCAACTTTGATTTATGAAGAAATTCAAAAGTTAATAGAAGGAAAATGATAACTATGAAGATAATCAACGATATACGTGCTTTAGATGTGGGAGAAGTGATAGAGAAGGCTGATTTAAGAGAATATACCACTTATAAAGCTGGTGGAACAGCTCTAGGAATTGTTTTCCCAAAAGATGTCGAGGGTTTAATTATTTTATTAAAGTATTTACGAGAAAAGAAAGTGAAACATAAAATTCTAGGAAGAGGATCCAATTTAATTTTTGGAGATGAAGATTATAAAGGAATTTTAATTAAATTAGATGCTTTAGATTCTTTAGAAGTGAAAGGCAATGAAATTCAGGTAGGAGCAGGATATCCCCTTATTAAATTGGCGACTCGTCTTTCTCGTTTAGGATATACAGGATTAGAATTCGCAACGGGTATTCCAGGAACCGTTGGGGGCGCCATCTATATGAATGCAGGAGCCTATAAGAGTGATATGGGATACATTGTCAAGAGTGTCAAAGTATTAACTCCACGGTATCGAGTAGTAGAGATGAATAATTATGATATGCATTTTCACTATCGTAGTTCTTTTTTACAACAAAATCCGGATTATGTTTGCTTAGAGGCTACCTTAATTTTAAAAAAGGGTAATCCTGAAGAAATTATGCAGTTGATTGAAGATCGCAAGAAGAGAAGATTGGAAACGCAACCCCTAGAGTATCCTTCGGCTGGTTCTGTTTTTCGAAATCCAGAAGGTGACTATGCCGGAAGATTGATTGAAGAAATAGGCTATAAAGGATATACCATTGGGGATGCTTGTGTCAGTACCAAACATGCGAACTTTATCATCAATCTTGGAAATGCAAAAGGAAATGATATTAAAAGACTCATTTTAGAGATTCAAAAAAAAGTAAAAGAACAATATGGAATCGAATTGAAGATTGAACAAGAATTTGTAGAATAGGTGAAAGAATGAAAAAGGAAACGAAAAAGAAAAAACCATCCCAAACTGCTAAGAGTACACATCCATCGAGAGTGACGATGGCAAAACAGAAAGAAAAAGAGAAACAGCAAAAAAAACGGAGAATTCAATATCAAAAAATTGGACTCGTTTTGGGAATAGGGATCTTTTTCACGATTCTGATATGGTCTAGTTTCCAAATTCGTATTCGAACCATCATTATTCGCAATAATTCTTTATTATCTGATCAGGAAATTATTGATTTAGCGAATATTCGCAATTATCCTAGTACTCTTCGTACTCCTAGTTTTCGGATTCAAAAAAATTTAGAGGAAGATGACCTCATTGTCTCTGCCAAAGTAGAGAAGAAGAAATTTTTAACAGAGGTTATCATTACAGTAGAAGAAAATAGACCACTTTTTTACTATGAGACTTATCACAAAGTTGTTCTATCCGATGGTACTCTCGTCGATGGAGATTACCCAATTCCAACCGTTATCAATGAAATGCCAGAAGATGTCTATACAGAATTGATTGAGAAAATGGCTTCTCTACCAACGGATGTGATTCGCCGTATTTCTGAAATTCGTTATTCTCCAGATGGAGAGCCTAACTTATTTAGAATGGCAATGAACGATAGCAATTATGTCTATGTCGATTTATCAGAAAACTTTAAAAGACTAGGTTCTTATTTGACGTATGTACAAGGCTTTTCAGGAAAGCATGGTGAGTTCCATTTGGAACAGGGAGAATACCTAGAAATAAAAGAGGACGAGTAGTCTTTTTTTCGTTGAATTTTATGTTTCTAATCCTGTTCTTTGGTTGAAATGACTATTTTTTTTGCTATAATTACTTTATAGTAGTTTTAAGAGTGTAGCCTTCATTCAAGAACATGTGAACGTGACTATTTCTTTCTTCTAATACACTGTAAAATAATGAGGTTACTAAAAAAATGAGTAATGGATGAACAGACTTTCAGTCTTTGATTCAGTTAGATGATGAAATGAGTCAATGTACCGTAATGTCTTCTAAAATAGAAAGTAGGTTTCAATATGGAAAAAGAAAATTTCTCAATGAATTTGGATGAAGGGGATTTGATTCCTGTTAAAAAATTAAATATTCCTAAGATGATGAAAGAAGAGATAAAAATATCGGTTATTGTACCTGTTTATAATACGGCCAAATATCTACCTAAAATGTTTGAATCATTAGAAAAACAAACTTATCCTTATTACGAATTAATATTGATTAATGATGGCTCTACCGATGAAAGTGGAGAAGTTATCAAAAAATATATTAAAAATAAAAAGAATGT
The DNA here is from genome assembly GCA_947629315.1 of uncultured Bacilli bacterium. GTDB lineage: Bacteria > Bacillota_I > Bacilli_A > RF39 > UBA660 > UBA5578. Next base: position 10,142 of record CANRDB010000024.1, on the reverse strand, counting down.
TACCTATATAGAACAAGAAAATAAAAAGCAAGGTTATACGAGAAATCAGGGTATAAAAAAAGCAACGGGAAATTATATTTTATTTTTAGACTCTGATGATTTTCTAGAAACTAGAACTCTAGAATTGTGTGTTCAGAAAGTAAGAGAACAAGATCCAGACTTCGTTTATTTTGAGTGGAAAGAGTATCATGACGGTAAAAAGAAATTTGAATATAAACGATTTGATAAAAATCTTGATAATAAAGAAATATTAGAAAATGAAGAATGTTCTTTGCTATTAAGTGAAAAATTCTATTATACGGTTACGAGACTTTATAAAAGGGATTTCTTGATAAAAAATAATATTTTTTATGGAGAAGGATATTTTTATGAAGACCATATTTTCTTCATCAAAACGGCTTTATGCGCTAAAAAAGTAGCTTTGATACATGCTCCTTTATATTGCTATAGAATTCACAATCAAGCGACAACAAAGAATCATTTGGATACTAACGTACATGCCATTAGTTTTATGAAGGCTCTTGAGGATACGTTTAAGATTGAAAATTTAGAAGGTGAGCATTTAGTTCCTGTTTTAAATCATATTATTTTAAGGTTTAAAACAATCTATAATAAGAAAACCCCGGAAAGTTATCAAAAACAATTTGCTACTGATTTTATAGACTTTATGTCTAAAAAAAATATTCAGTTTAATGATTTACTCAATCCTTATTGGATACAAATTTTAAACGAAAATATACTCCTTAATAAAGATGTAGATAGACTTCAACAGATAATAGCAGACAAGAAGATTTCTATTCTAACAAAAATTAAAAAGCCAATTAAAAAATTGATAAAAAGAATTATCCATTATAAAAAAACTTATTATGGGTTAGAAAAAAAATTACCTATTTATGAGAATACACTTTTATTTATGGGATTTGATTATCGATACGCAGGCAATTCAAAATATTGTTATGAACAAATGCAACAGCGATATCCCAATCATCAGTATTTCTTTGTTACGAACAATAAAGAAGTAAAAAATAAAGTGAAACCTTATTCTTTTCGGTATTATCGTCTATTAGCCCGTAGCAAAGTAGTCGTTTTAGAAAGTTGGTTGTTAAGCGATTTAACAAAACGTGATGGACAAACTTGGATTCAAACATGGCATGCTAGTACCGTGAAAAAATTATTATTTGATACTACTGAGCCATTATCTTTAAAAAAGAGTGAAAAGTATCGTATCAAAAAATATGCTGAAATTCTTAATTGGGATTATTTGTTAGTAGATAATAAGACGATGGGACCTTTTTACGAAACTGCTTTTTTATTAGATTCTCGGCAGATATTACCTTTAGGTTATCCAAGGGTAAAGTACTTAATTGATCATAAAAAAGATGAAGAGAAGAAAAAGGAAATTAAGGAAAAATATCATGTTCCTGGCAACAAAAAAATTGTTTTATATGCTCCGACATGGCGTGATTATAATGTGGGAGTCGAGGATGAGCATTTAGATTTCCGTTATTTATTGGATATGGATAGATTACAAGAATTATTAGGAAAAAAATACATCATTCTATTTAAAGATCACAATTTTAAGAGTAGACGGGAATTATTAACTGGAAATTATATCGATGCGAGCGATTTTGAAACACAGGATACGATTTTAATGTCTGATTATGTTATTAGTGATTATTCATCCATCGTTTTTGATGCCATGGCTATTGATATTCCTATTCTTATTTTTGCGAAAGACCTTTTGAAATATGAAAAGTATAGAGGGGTATATCCATCGATATTTAATGACTTATTGCATTGGGGAAATATCAATGAAGAAGAACTTGCTAAAAGCATAAAAGAATATAAGATAGATAAATTTTACAAAAATATAAAGAAGAAATATACTTACGATACAAAAGAATCAGATTTTGAAGATTTTTTAGATGAAAAATTAAAGTAGGAGATATTAAGCTGCGAAAATGATAAAATGGAACTTACAGGAATTTGATAATTTATGGGTTCCAATGGATATTTATGACAGATAGTTATAAATATCTTTTTTCTTTTTCAAAGTTCCATTTTTTGTTTCTATCGTCTTTTTCTGTGGTTTTCCTTGTAATTTTTTCTCGATTTATAGTATAATATTGATAGGCTATAGGAGATGGTGGTATGAAACACATTTATACTAGTGTGGATTTTGGTTCAGATAGTATAAAAGTTGTTGTATGTGAACTTTATCAGAATAAATTAAATGTGCTTGCAGCCTCTTCTAAACCGTCAAAAGGAATTAAAAAAGGACTAATTACCAATGTGGAGGAAGCTAGTGATTCTATTCGGCAAGCCATTCAGGAAGTAGAAAAAATTTTGGGAATTCCCATTCATCGGGTCATTGCATCCGTTCCTTCTTACTTTGCCGAATATTCCATTGTTAAAGGAGCAGTACCTATTTCTAATGAGAGTGGAACGGTTACTGCCCAAGAAATTAATCAAGTAATCAATAGAGCCATTGCTTCTAAACCACTAGAAAATCGTGAAATGATTACGATGTTACCGGTTGACTTTAAATTGGATGATCAAAATGGTATTGAAAATCCACTCAATATGGCTGGTAATATTTTAGGAGTAAGAGGAGTTCTCGTTTCAACTCCTAAGAAAAATGTCTATTCCGTTTTGAGTATGTTAGAACAATTAGGAATAGAAGTAGTCGATATTTCTATTAATGGAATTGGGGATATGTTTGCTTTCCGTAACCGAGAGATGGATCAAAAGATTGGTGCGATTGTGAATATTGGAGGAGAAACCACTACGGTATCCTTATATAATAAAGGAGTCATTCTAAAGAGTGCTATTATCGCTATGGGTGGAAAGAGTATCGATAATGATATTGCCTATATGTATAAAACGGATGCGAATACCTCTCACCGATTAAAACATCAGTTTGCTTTAGCGCATAAAAGAAACGCTAATACAGGGGATACTTATGAGATAGAAACCTCTCTCGATAAGTCTTTAAAGATTAATCAATTTGAGGTTTCCGAGATTGTTTCTTCAAGGGTTGAAGAAATTTTAAATCTCGTAAAAAAAGAGTTGAATATATTGACAAGCAAGCAAATTGATTATATGATAATAACAGGTGGAAGTAGTAATATGGCGGATATTGAGTATATTGCTGCTGAAGTATTAGGAAAGAATGTCAGTATCGGAAATATTCGATTGCTAGGTATTCGAGATAATCAATATTCATCGTGTGTAGGAAATATTGTTTACTTCATTAGTAAGTTAAAACTAAAAGGCGAAAATTATTCGATGATGGATAATGAGGAAGCATCCCATCTCGCAACAGTTAAAAAAACGTCTTTAGAATCCTCTCGCGAAAGCATGTTGGGTAACCTATATAGATATTTTTTTAACGAACAATAGGAGGGTATAGTTATGTTTGGATTAGAAATGGACCAGATTGCGAAGATTAAAGTAATCGGAATTGGTGGCGGTGGAAATAATGCCGTAAACCGTATGATAGATTCAGGAGTGAAAGGGGTAGAATTTATTGTTGCTAATACCGATTTACAGGTATTGAACTGTTCCAAAGCTCCTGTGAAGATTCAAATTGGAGAGAGTTTGACAGGTGGTCGTGGAGCTGGTGCAAAACCAGATATTGGACGAGAAGCTGCCTTGGAAAGTAAAAAGGAAATTGAAGAAGCTCTAAGAGGAGCTGATATGGTATTTGTAACTTGTGGAATGGGTGGAGGTACTGGTACCGGAGCGGCTCCAGTCGTTGCTCAAATTGCCCAAGAATTAGGTGCTTTAACAGTTGGTATCGTTACAAAACCATTTACTTTTGAAGGAAAGAAGAGAATGGAACAAGCAATAGCTGGTTTGGAAGAATTAAAGAAGAATGTCGATACTCTTATTGTTATTCCGAATGATCGTTTAAGAGATATTATTGATAAACAAACTCCATTACTAGATTCTTTTAAAGAAGTAGATAACGTTTTAAGAAGAGGAGTTCAGTCTATTTCCGATTTGATAGCGGTTGCTGGACTTATTAACTTGGATTTTGCGGATGTTAAAACAGTTATGGAGAAACGTGGTAGTGCCTTAATTGGTATTGGTATTGGTGTAGGAGAAAATAGAGCGACGGAAGCAGCTCGTCAAGCTGTTTCTAGTCCACTTTTGGAAACTAGTATTAGTGGTGCGACAGATGCCATCATCAATGTAACGGGTGGAAATAACTTAACATTATTTGAAGTAGAAGAAGCCAATGAAGTGATTCGTACGAGTGCTAATACGGATATGAATACGATTTTTGGAGCCGTTATTAATGAAAATTTAACAGATGAAATTATTGTTACGGTAATTGCTACTGGTTTTGATCAAGAAACAGAACCTCTTTATCATTCCTATGCGAAACCAGAACAACAGCCACAACCAGTCACTCGTCATAATGTAGAACTCCCAACGGATTCTGATGATGACGGAGATGATGACGATATTATTCCATCATTTTTGAAGAAAAGAGGAGGATTTTAATCTTTCTTTTTTTGAACAAAGAATATAAAAAAGGGAGCTTACGCTTCCTTTTCTTGACAGGTGTAACCCTTTAGTTCTTTTTGATAGAGAGAATAGAGAAGTTGATCTTCGACGATATATTCAAAATCACTCGTTTCTCGATGATATTCTAAATAAGAACGGGTCATCACTTTATATTGATTGATATCCAATTGATCAAATTGGAATGTTAATAATAAGTCTTTTTCTTTCACTTCTACAGTAAGTCCTTCCGTTTCTGGGAAGAATTTTTGTACTGTTTCTAATTCCTTTTCATCGGTGAAAGTTTCTGTACGATGAATGGTTGTAATATTTCCATTTTTCGTATCGATTGATAATTGAATGTTAGAAGACGTACATTGATAGTGTTTGATGATATCTTTTTTCTTTTCTTCTAGAACTTCTGGTTCTTTCTCTTTCCGATTGGTATTCCAATCGTATAGATAAAAAATATTAGTACCAACGAATGCTAGTAAGAGAAACATATTGACACAAGAATATATTTTCATCCATTTTCGATTACAGAGAATGGAAATTCCAAAGAAGAGGACCATTCCAAATAGAAAAGTACTGTCAATGAATAATAAGAAATTCTCATCATATCCTGAACGAATGACCAAATAGATGAAATATCCAAAACATCCAATAATGGCTAGACCAACCCAGGTAATAGGGTTAAAAGATTTCTTGGTAACAGGAACATTTTCTTCTACCTCTTTTGGTGGTTCAGAAAATAAATTCTCAGAAGCATTGGTAGATAGTGTATTCGCTAGTTCCGCTGTTAAATCTAAAAGGGGAATCGTTCTTGTCATTTCTCCCACTTGTAGATTTTCAGGGTCTACTTTTTCAATAGGAGAAGTTTCCTCTAAAGAAGTAGATGGTTCCTCTTGGGATATCTGTTCTACTACAATTTCTTCTTTTTGTTTATGTTTATCTGACCGAGACTTTCTTTTTTTCGTTTCTTTCGTAGGGGTTTCTTTCGGTTCTTTATCGGTTTGACTAAGGGCTTCTACGACCACTTTATCTTTTTCATTTTGTTGTGCTCGTTCCCAAGCTTTCCGTTCACTTCTCGTCATTAAGGCAAGAAAATCGGAGGTTTTATCAAACTTGTCATTTTCGTTTTTTTCCATAACATCCACCTATGAACATTATACAAAAAATAGAAACAGAAATAAAGATTTTTCTGTCAAGTAGACAGTGCTTGACAGAAAGATAGTAAAATAAAGGAAAGTGTGCTATAATGCTAGTAGGTGGTTTTATGAGTCAAGAACTTGTTTTTCAAATCTTTTACTTGGTGGCAATTCCATGCTTGTTTGTGACTTTTGCCATCCCATTTATCAAAAAATTAGCAGAACATGTAGGGGCGATGGATATCCCCAATGCGAGAAAAGTTCATCAAGTACCCATTCCTAGAATGGGAGGGTTAGGAATCTATGGAGGATTCCTATTAGGCTATATTTTGTTTTGTGAGCCAAATTCTCTTATGAATGCCATTTTGATTGGTAGTTTTATCATTATTATTACTGGTATTTTAGATGACATTAAACCGTTAAAAGCATCTCATAAGTTTATTGGACAATTGTTAGCAGCCCTCATTCTAGTTTTTTATGGAAAGTTATTATTACAGAATATCGATGCTTTTCATATTTATATTGATTTTGGCATTTTTGCTTATCCGATTACTATTTTTTTTGTGCTAGGATGTATCAACTGTATTAATTTGATGGATGGCTTGGATGGTTTAGCTGGAGGAATTTCTGCTATTTTCTTCCTAACGATTGGAATTGTAGCAGTCTGTCAAGGAAAGTTGGGATTACCATTTTTCCTATCCTTTATTTTATTCGGTTCTTGTTTAGGCTTCTTATTCCATAATTTTTATCCTGCTTCCATTTTCATGGGAGATTGTGGATCGATGTTTTTGGGATTTAGTATTGCTGTTATCACATTACTAGGATTCAAAAATATTATGATGACTTCTATCATTGTTCCTGTCTGTTTATTAGCCATTCCTATTTTAGATACGATTTTTGCTATTGTGAGAAGAAAACTAAAAGGGGAGAGTATTTCGCATCCTGATAAGTTACATATTCATCACCAATTGTTAAATCGTCATTTGAGTCAAAAGGCAACTGTCTTAATTATCTATCTCATGACATCCCTTTTTTCAACGGCATCTATAATCTATGTGTTAGTAGAAAGAAGATTAGGTTATATCATCTATGGTGTACTATTCTTCTGCATGTTTATCTTTGCTCTTAAAACCGATGTGATTGTGGAACACCATAGTGAGATAGAACACCCTGTAAAAGAAAAGAAGAATGAAAATAAGAAAAAAGGAAATACAGGAAAGAGGAATAAAAAATGAAATCATTGTATGAAAAATATGGAGAAATTATTCGCTATCTAATCATTGGTGTTTGTACTACCGTAGTTTCTTTAGTAACGAAATATGCTTTATTGTTTACGGTATTAGATGCGAAGAAACCTCTAGAACTACAAATAGCGGTTGTTATTTCTTGGATAGTATCCGTATCGTTTGCCTATGTCACTAATCGATTGTTTGTATTCCAAAGTAAGAATCGTCATTTTTTTCAGGAGATTGGATTATTTGTCTCTTCTAGAATCGTTACTTTGGGAATGGAATCCGTTCTTCTTTGGTTCTTTATTAATTTTTTACATTTAGATAGTAATTTCTATGTTATTGTATGGACGATAGTAACGCAAGGAGTTGTGATCGTTGGAAATTATGTCCTCAGTAAGTGGATTGTCTTTACGAATCATTCCTCTCTTTTATCGAATATTCCATGGGGAAGTGTTCTCATCATTTTAGGACTCCTTGTCTTAACTTATTTCTTTCCCTATACGCATGATGATTGGGATTGGGGAAGTCGGACAGGGCTTTCTCGATTAGAAAATGGATTTCAAGATTTTAATGGTCGATATGCTGGAAATGTTTTAGTGTTATTACTGACGAGATATCGTTTCTTTCGAACTTGTGTGATGACGCTTTCTTTCGTTTTACTTGCTTTGTTGGCCAAAGTTTTTGTATCTTCTAAGAATAAGAGTTTACCATGGGTGATGGGAATCTTACTTTTGATGATGCCAACGAGAATGGTTGCGCAAGCGATTGCTTGGACAGCTGGGTATGCTAACTATGTCATTCCTGTTGTGCTTGCTTTTTTCATTCTTTATCAAAATCGTCATATTTTTGCTTCTAATTCTGTTTTACCATCGAATATCTACTGGGTACCTTTTCTATTGACCGGAATTTTTGGAACGTTATTTATTGAGCATATGACTGTATATCATGTTTTATTAGCGTTATTTTTAGTAGGATATGGATACATTCATACGAAAAAGATAAATATACCTAATCTTTTTTACTTATTTGGTACCATTCTGGGTACTTATGGAATGTTTTTCAATGGTCACTTAAGTGCTCAAGCGGATTATCGACAAGTAGCGGATGGCAATCTTTTGAAAAGTGCGATTTCTACTTATTTTGGTCAGTTTTATCAATTGTTGGTGAGAGATAATGTCGTTTTAATCATCGTATTATCGATTCTTCTTCTCATGTTAGGATATCAGTATGAGAAAAAGAATAAGCATCTATCGACATTCCGTTTTCGCATCATTCGTATTTGTAGTATGGTTCAACTTTTTTATCTTACCTATATTGGATTATCGAAAGTTGTAACAGGAACCGCACTATTAGGAAATAAAGGGGAGGGGCTCTTGGTTTTCCTTTATGGACTATCGGTTCTTGGTACCATTGCCATTACGATTACCGATTCGGAACGTAAATTTCGTCTTTTCACAGAAATGGCAAGTGTTGTCTTGATTGCGGCGCCTCTTTTAATTGTGACTCCGATTGGTCCAAGATGCTTTTTCCCAACTTATTGCTTTCTAGCTTTAATCGTAGTAGAACTCTGGGATATTTTGTTTAGTAAAACGAAAGTAGACTATGAAAAGATACTTCGCGGAATGGTTTTGGTATCCATGTGCTTTTATTTAGGCATTTATGGAAAATGTTTCTTCATCGAACAAAAAAGAGCTCAATACCTAGAAAATCATCGTACGGATGAGGAATTAGTTCTTCCTAAAATTCCGTATGAAAAATATATGCAACACCCAAATCCAATTAGTGAGTGGTTTGATACGCAATTTAAATTGTTTTACCATATCGATGAACAGACAAAATTAGAATTTGTCAGTTACACCGATTGGAAAAAAATCACGAGAAAACAAGAAAAGTAAGGAGATATTGTTGATATTCCTTACTTTTTTTTGTTATAATGAAAGTGTAGATAGGAAATTTTTCCTGCCTGTAGGGTAGGGAGGAGGACTTGATATATTTATTTGATGTTGATATAATGAAATTGCAAGGCTATTTTAGGTGGTGTTCTTCATGTATATCTTGATTTTACTTTTTAAGTGGAGCTTAAAATTTGTCTATTTCTTTTTAAAATGGTTGCCTACGAACCCTAAAAAAGTAGTGATGATTAGTAGGCAATCGGATCAAGTGACCTTGGATTTTCAATTGTTAGAGCAAGAAATTCATAGAATAGATGAGGATTATAAGGTCGTTATGTTATGCCATACGATTCGTCATGGAGTCCTAGGAGCGATTCGCTATTACTTTCTATTATGGAGACAACTATACCATTTAGCGACGTCTCGTGTATGTGTTGTGGATTCCTATTCTTTAGCGGTCAGTATTCCGAACCATAAAAAGTCGTTGATTGTCATTCAAATATGGCATGCGATTGCGACGGTAAAACAGTTTGGATATCAAACGTTAAAGAAACAGTATGGACGTAATGAGCAATTAGCGAAATGGTTACGGATGCATCGAAATTATGATTGGGTGATTTCCGGTTCTTTAGCGATGAAGAATATCTTCGCCAAAACTTTCCAAGTAGAAGAATCAAAGGTCAAATGCATTGGTACTCCGAGAGTGGATTACCTATTGCGGAAAGAAGATCAAATTGATTCTGAAATTCTCAAACAATATCCTCATTTAAAAGATAAAAAAGTCATTCTTTATGCTCCTACTTTTAGAAGAGACGTCAATATTCAACTGGATGATATGACATCGACAATCGATTTTGAAAAGTATCATTTGATTGTAAAGACCCATCCTGTGAAAGAACAACAATTTCAGGAGACCAATATCTATCGTTGCCCGGAATTTTCAACGATGCAACTTCTCTCCATTGCGGATTATGTGATTACAGATTATTCCGCGATTAGTGTTGAGGCGTCTCTCATGGACGTTCCGGTATACTTTTATGTATACGATCTAGAGGGATATAAAGAAAAGAACGGTTTAAATATCAATATTGAAAAAGAAATGAAAGGCTTGTGTTATCAAGATTTTCACTCGTTATATTATCAATTAGACCATGAGAAGTATGATTATTCTCGGTTAAGAAAATTTAGAGATAAGTATGTTACTAACCAAAACGGGAATGCCGGATATTTATTAGCGAATTATATCGTCAATGGCATTTGGCTAGAGCAAAATAAAAAAACGAATAACAAAAGAAAAGAGGTATTTTAAATGAAAAAGAAAGTTTATATTGCTATGTCAGCAGATGTTATTCATAATG
>CANRDB010000023.1 GCA_947629315.1 uncultured Bacilli bacterium | reverse complement strand
AACAGTTTTAAATTTTTGGGTGTTTTCTCTTTTTTTTGTATAATTTTATATTTTCCCACATCTAGTTTACTACATCATGTATAACAAATGAATTGACGAAAATTAAAACATTTGATATGATGATGTTAGAAGTTGGAAATGATAGCATTTATTCTGCCATTAAGAGATATACTCAAGATTTTCTGTCTTGAGTTTTTTGTTGCTACCTTTCATTAGAATCATGAATTCATTTGGGTTATCAATTTACTAATCGATGGTGTCGTGTTATAATAGAATTGGTGATAATATGTATAGGATTTTAAAAAATGAACCCATTGGGGAGAAAATCTTTCTACTAGAAGTAGAAGCACCTTTAGTAGTAAAGAATGGACTCCCTGGACAATTTGTAATCGTGATGGCAAAAGAGGATAGTGAGCGAATTCCTCTAACGATTTACGATTACGACAAAAGTACTTCTGTACTAAAATTGATTTATCAAGTAGTTGGTGCTTCTACTTTAGAAATCAGTAGAATGAAAAATGAACTATTCAGTGTCGCAGGTCCTTTAGGAAAACCTAGTGAAGTAGTAACGAACATTGAACAATATAAAGATAAAAAAATTGTGATGATCGGTGGTGGCGTTGGAATTGCTCCTGTCTACCCACAAGCTAAATATTTTAAAGAACATGGACTTCACGTAGATATTATCTATGGCGCTAAAAACAAAGATTTGTTAATCATTCTAGATGAATTAAAAAGTGTCTGTGACCATTTAACAGTTGTAACCGATGATGGTTCAAACGGAAAAAAAGGATTGGTTACAGATGCCTTAAAAGAATATCATGACTATGACCTTTGTATCGCAATGGGATCTACTGTCATGATGAAATTCGTTTGTAACTTAACAAAAGAATTAAATATCAAAACGATTGTTAGCATGAACCCTATTATGGTAGATGGTACGGGAATGTGCGGTGCTTGCCGATTACTCGTAAATAATGAAGTAAAATTTGCTTGTGTCGATGGGCCTGAATTTGATGGCCATCTAGTAGATTTTGATGCAGCAATCAAAAGAATGAATCTTTATAAAGAGGAAGAAAGTAGAAGATACTTAAAAGCATTGGAAGGAGATACTCACTCTGGTGGTTGTGGGTATTGTGGTGAAGAATAATGGATGAAAAAGTTATTATGAGAAATTTAGAGCCTGAAACACGTGCTCATACTTTTGAAGAAGTAGCGCTTGGCTATAACGATGAAGAAGCTCTAAGAGAAGCCAACCGTTGTTTACAATGTCCAAACCCTAGATGTGTGCAAGGATGCCCTGTCAACATTCAAATTCCTAAATTTATTAAGGCTATTCGTGAACATCATTTAGAGGAAGCTTATGATATCATTTTATCTTCCTCTAGTTTACCAGCCATCTGTGGCCGCGTTTGTCCACAAGAAAAACAATGTGAAAAAATGTGTATTAAAGGATTTAAGGGAGATGCTATCGCCATTGGTTCTCTAGAAAGATATGTTGCGGATTATGCCCTTGAACACAAACTCAATGCTTCTCACATCAAACCAAAGAATGGTAAAAAGGTAGCGATTATCGGTTCTGGTCCGAGTGGTCTTACTTGTGCGGGAGAACTTGCTAAAGAAGGAGTAGAAGTTACTATTTTTGAATCTCTACATAAAGCGGGAGGAGTTTTAACCTACGGTATTCCAGAATTCCGTCTCCCTAAAAAAATTGTAGAAAACGAAATCGATAATCTCAAAGCGATGGGAGTTCATATCCTACTAAATACTGTAGTGGGAAAATCAATAACCTTAGAAGAATTAGAAAACACTTACGACTATGTTTATATCGCAACAGGAGCAGGATTACCAAAATTTGTAGGAATTCCTGGTGAAAATGCCAATGGTGTCTTTTCTGCCAATGAGATTCTTACCCGTATTAATCTCATGGGATCTTACGAAGAAGATGCCAAAACACCAATTAAAAAAGGCCATAAGGCACTCGTTATCGGGGGAGGAAACGTCGCTATGGATGCAGCACGTAGTCTCAAACGGATTGGTTATGACGTATCTATCGTCTACCGCCGAACCATGGAAGAATTGCCTGCTAGAAAAATGGAAATTGAACATGCTCAAGAAGAAGGAATTATCTTCGACTTATTAAAGAGTCCAAAAGAAGTTATGATGGACGAAAACTATCATGTAACTGGATTAAAGGTGGCAGAGATGGAACTAACGGAAATGGATGAAAGTGGTCGTAGAGGAGTCAAAGAAATTCCAAATCAAACGGAAATTATTCCTTGTGACATCATCGTAGCAGCCTTAGGAACGATGCCTAATCCAATTGCTACAGAAAATAGTGATATTGTGACTGATGACAAAGGTCTCATTATTGCTCCTGAGGGAGTTACCAACAACGAACATGTCTATGCGGGAGGAGATGCCGTTACAGGTGCCGCTACCGTTATTCTTGCAATGGAAGCAGGAAAAAAGGCTGCCAGTCAAATTATTAATCAATTGCAATAAGGAGCTAGGCTCCTTTTTTTATGATAAAAAAGAATGGAAAGGAGAATTTGGAAGAAAGTTATTGAGTATTTATCGATATTCTTTTATAATGAAAAGAGAAAGTGATGAAGTGAGTATATGAAAACAATTATGGTAGATATGGATGACGTTCTTACTAGTGGTAAGTTTGAAGAATATTTAGAAGAATTTCTCGGTGAGAAAAAGGATATACAATCCGATACTTCTTACTATAGACAAAAATTTATTAAAGGAAGAGAACAAGAATTTATAGAACAATTTCAATTTCGTAATCTCTATGAAGATGCTCCCCTATTTGATGGGTGTTTTGAGGTTTTACAGAAATTAAATCAATCCTATGATATTTATATTGTAACTTCCTACATATGGAAAGAAGATATTTTTGATGCCGCAGAAAACCTCAAAAACAAATTTCGATATTTACAATCTCAATTACCCTTTATTCCCCCACAAAAATATATTTTCATGGAAAATAAAAACATGATTCCTTTCGATATTAAGATAGATGATCGAATGAAAAACTTAGAAAATGCTTCTCAAAAATTACTCTTTACTTCTTGGAGTAATAAGGAAGTATCTACTCAAGAATTGCAAAAGAACAATATTACTCGTGTGAATAATTGGTATGATATTGAAAAATTATTATTAGAGCAATAAAGGAACCGTTTTTACTTGACGGTTCCTTTTCATGATATTTTGATAATATTACCTTTTACTATTTTAAAATAAGTTTTTTGATATCTTCTTTGGAAATGTAATCATAAGCATCTTCACTAGGAGCATAAGATGTTAATTTGGAAGACATTCTCACCAACTGACGATATTTAGAATATAGACCAGATGTTTTTTGATCGATACTAGCTAATATTTCTTCGGGATTCGTTACGAGAACATCGTAATATTTTTGGGAAAAAGTCCCTCGCCAAGCAGCATCATCATACCGAGTTTGATAAATATAAGCTTTCTCCGCTACTGTCAATTCTGACATATAATCCGTTAACAAATGAACGAGTTGTTGGCAATAATAATCCACTTTGTTGAAAAGTTGATCCTTTCTAGTACGCTTTCGTTCCATTTGTAAAAAAGCACGATAAACTCTTTTACCAGCCATACTATCCGTAGCAAAGGAAGAGGAATTCACCGAATAGTCACATACCTCCCCTAGAATATACTCTAGTTCTCCTGCTGTAACCATATCTTTATCCGTATAATTCTTCAAAAAAGTTTGTGCCTCTTCTTTCACATACTCATCATAATGAAACTCCTTCTTTTCCACTTGTTTCATCTTTTCTAGTGCCTCTTTTTTCGTTAATCTTGTCTTTTTGCCTCCTACAAACACGATAGGTTTCCCATTCGATGCATACAAGAAATTTTTAGCAAGCACAATTTGATGGGGATCCACTTGATTGTTTTTGGCTAGTCGAAAGTTTCTAGGTTCATACTGACATAAATGAGAAAAGAAAAAACGATATTTAGATTGATATCCCATCATTGCTTCCCCATCATTCGGTTGTTTTCGTAATATAAATTGGTCATAGTAACATTCATATAAATAGGGAATATCTTCTGACGTAGATAAAGATTTAAAATATTCTGCCGTTTCTTTTTGAAAGGTAGGAGATGAATAAAAAGATTGATATTGTGGATGTTCAAAAAATTTTCTATCCTCTTCTGTATAATCCAACGTAGATAAAAATTGACATAGACGAAGAATCCGTTCTTGTTCTAATCGTTCTATCACAAAGCGGTCTTCGGTAAATGGTTCTAAAATCTTAGTAATTTCGTATTGTTCATAATTTCTTTTTAAGATTCTATCTCTTTCTCGATAATCTGTCACTGCTGGATATCGAAGAGAAAAATCATCATAAATCGCAAAAATGCCGAAATGAATTAAATGACGAAATCGCGTTAAAAAATTAAGAGTTCGAACTTTTCCCTCAATCTCAATCGTTTCCAACTGCGGTGCGCTATCAGGTAAATAAGAAAACTGATCTTCAAAAGAGTAAGCATCATAAGTAGTCTCTGGACTTACACTAAAATGTTCCAATTGTGGAAAATTACACATCAAAAATAACTGTTTTAAATCAATTGAATACTGATGAGAAAGACAGTGAATCCGAAAGGATGGGGTTAGAAGAGTAGCTGGTACTATCTTACTTACCTTTGTTCTCCATAGTTCTAATGGCGCTTTACAATCATGAAAACTGCGAATACTATCCATTTGACAATAGTGAAACTCCATTTGTTCCGTTATCTTACTAAAATCACATTCTTGTTTTATTTGACAATGATAAAACTCAATTTTTTCTAAATGGTGAAAATATCTGCGTAATACTTTCAAAAACAGATTATCAATTACACTATCTTGAACCACCACATAAAGAACATCTAAAAGATGGGCTCTAGCATCTAGTACTTGTAAGCCATCCATCTTTACCAAAATCTGTTCATCTGCCTGTAAGACACTCCTCACGAAATCTAATAGATTTAGACCTGCTGATGCTTGATAACTCGTAAATCTTAATGTCTTTTTATCTGTAATATAGGGATCCTTAAAATCAAAAGTATAACTACCGCAATAATTCTCTGTCGATTTGCAAACCTTTCCTCCATCTCGATATCCTTTCCATCCTCTTTTTTGAAAGGTATTCCATTGATTGATATTGTCCTCCTGATTCCAAAGATAGACATCGGGATAAAAGTGACTAATAATATCGTTATAAATGCGATTGTATACTTTCTCTATGGGTTTCTCTTTACCATAAAAATCTATGACTAGCATGCAAAATCCCCCTATCACTAAAATTATTTCTATTATAGCATAATTTTTTTCCTTTCTAACAATCATTTGCTTTCCAAAGCATTTCGTGATATAGTAAGGAGCAATTATCAAAAGGAGGCTTGATTTATGGAAGAAGAAAAAATTTTAGAATTGGTCAACAATCAAACCTTTTATATGATTGATGTAGATGGCGTATGTATCGATACGGAACAAAGGTTGATGCAACTTAGTTATGCTCCTCTTTTCCATAACAGTTTACGAACAATGGATTGGAAGCAGCATATCTACCGTTCTAAACAAGTAAGAGGAAGTCTAGATATTTTAAGAGAAATTCAAGGGAAATTACATCGCATTGCCCTGTTAACTCAAAATTGTTGCCGAGAGGAAGAAGAATGTAAAATTGATTTTTTTCGGAAAGAAAAAATTGATTTACCAATCATTTCTGTACCACCAGGATATCGAAAATCTTCCGTCGTACCTCCCTGTTTTTTCAATGGTAATGTCGTCTTAGTAGATGATCGAATTTACAATGTCAACAATTGGATAGAGGATGGAGGAATTGGCGTCCTATTCACAGACAATCCTCAAGTAGAAGCTCTCAAAGTGAAAACGTTAGAGTTCTTAAAAAAAGTCATATAAAAACTGTTAGAAATCCTAACAGTTTTCTTTTTAAAATTTGTATCCACATAAGAAGCAAGTTGGTGCATTTAAATCAATTTGATTGCCACATGCTGGACATACTTTCTTTCCAGCCATCATTTGTCCCATCATCGGTTGACCCATCATTGGTTGATTTGCCATTGGTTGTCCCATCATGCCCATATTTTGCATTCCATTCATATCCATAGGTTGTTGTGGCATTCCGGTTGGATCCATCATTGGCTGATTCATCATCGGCTGTCCCATCATGCCCATATTTTGCATTCCGCTCATATCCATAGGTTGTTGTGGCATTCCGGTTGGATCCATCATTGGCTGATTCATCATCGGTTGACCCATCATACCCATATTCTGCATTCCATTCATATCCATGGTTTGCTGTGGCATTCCTTGTGGTATGCCTTGTGGCTCAACGATTGGTTGTTGCATCATCGGTTGATTCATCATTGGTTGTCCCATCATACCCATATTCTGCATTCCATTCATATCCATAGTTTGCTGTGGCATTCCTTGTGGTACACCTTGTGGTTCTACAACTGGCTGCCCCATCATTCCTTGCTGAGGCATCATTGGTTGCCCCATCATACCCATATTCTGCATTCCGTTCATATCCATATTTTGTTGTGGCATCATATTTAATTGTCCTCCCATCATTCCCGTATTCGACATTTGACTCATGCCCATATTAATTGTTCCATTTTCTTGCGCAGAAGATTTCGTATCATTCTTTCCTTGACTTGGGCTCCTTAATAATTGACTCATCATCGCGCTGTTTTCCATTTGCTGTGTATTCTCCTTTTGATCAGATACCCCATTTGTTGGATAAGAATATCCCATAGTCGGTGCTTGCGAAACATCTAACTCATAAATAGAACTTCCAAATGCCAACATCGGTAACAAAATAGGAGATAAAAACACCATAGCGATACCATATCCTGTGGAATGACCAAATTTATGAGCTAACCCAATCAATATTTTAAAGATTGCATAAATATTGACAATTGGTATCAAGGATAATAACAAATAACTACCTGGTAAACTAACGATTTCGATAAGTATATAAATATTATAAAAAGGAATCAGAGCTTTCCAACCAGCCTTATTGGCTTTAGTAAAAAGTTTCCACATAGAAACTACTATGATTAAACAAATTATAGAAATTCCTATTCCTAAAATCAAGAACTGTTTGGGCGACATCACCGTCTCTATGGAAAACTCAAATGAGAACCCATTCATCGACATCTAACCTCCCACTTATTCTATCAATTATATGTTACCATTTCACATGAAATAAGTCAATAAATGAAAAGATAAAATGGTTGAGAAAATAGGAAGTTGTCAAATGAGTTGACTATCATTACCTTTCAGGAAAGAGGTTCTAGAAAACATCCCCATTTTACACCCATCTAAGTTATACACACAAATGTGGAAAAGATAGACATTTTATTTTACATGTATCATGATACTTTTTTAATTTTGTTACCTTTTTGTCATAAAAAACATTACTTTATTTTTTTCTATGAAAATTTTTGTTGACATCTATCCCAAAACAAGATAAAATGAATTTAAACCTTATGAAGAGAGACGGAGGGAAAGGCCCTGTGAAGTCCAGCAACCTATTTGAGTTAGGTGCTAAATCCTGCGACATAGTCGAGAAATGAGGAATAGTCTTAAGATAGAGAGTATTCTCTATCTTTTTTTCTTCTAAGGTATAAGGAGGAAGTTTTATGAAAAAATTATTTACATCAGAGTCCGTTACTTGCGGACATCCAGACAAAGTCTGTGATCAAATTAGCGATGCCATTTTGGATGCTTATCTTACTAACGATCCTACTTCTAAAGTAGCTGTTGAAGTATGTGCGAATCATCATGAAGTCATCATCATGGGGGAAGTCTCTAGCAAGAGTACCGTCGACATCGAAGAACTGGTTCGAAAAAAGATTATTGAAATCGGATATGATAACGATGAATTCCAATTTAACGGACATACCCTCCCCATCCGCATCGATTTACAAAAACAATCGCCAGATATTGCTCAAGGAGTCAATCAAGAAGAAACCGGTGCGGGAGACCAAGGCATGGTATTTGGATATGCCACCAATGAAACAGATAGTTATCTACCACTTTCTATCTACTATGCAAATCAATTAGCAAGACAATTAGAAAAAGTAAGAAAAGAGCATATTCTTCCTTACTTACGACCTGATGGCAAAACACAAGTAACCATCGAATATGACAATCGACAAGCAGTTCGTATGGAAAACATTGTCATTGCTGCCCAACATCATCCCGATATCGATAGAGAAAAACTCCGTCAAGACCTCATACAATATGTCATTCAACCCATCATTCCCTCTTCATTGTGTGATCAAAAAACAAACTATTATATCAATGAGACAGGACGATTCGTGTTAGGGGGTCCTGCTGCCGATACCGGTCTTACAGGTAGAAAAATTATGGTAGATACCTATGGTAGTTATAGTCGTCATGGTGGAGGAGCATTCTCTGGAAAAGATGCTACAAAAATAGATAGGAGTGGTGCCTATTATGCTCGCTATATTGCCAAAAATATCGTTGCCGCACAGTTAGCAGATGAACTAGAAATACAAGTAGCCTATGTTATTGGTAGAGCTCAACCTATTTCGATTGCCATCGATACCCATCACACCAACCATATCGAAGAGGAAAAAATACTAGAGATAATTACCAAAGTATTTGATTTTTCTCCCAAAAATATGATTCAGGAACTCTCCTTAGAGACCCCATTTTATCAACAAACAACTTGTTACGGTCATTTTGGAAAAGATATGCCATGGGAACAACTCGATAAGGTAGCCATCATTCAAGAATTAAGGAAAGAATAAGGAACTACTACTTCTATGATTCCAGAACTATAGGGAGCCACTTGATATTGTTCAAACAGAAAAACAATGCCATTTTCTGTAAAATAAAAATTGCGATAGTTCGCATAATTCGGTTTTGTTCCCTCTTCTATCATCTCGGAAATGGCATCTGGTCTTTTCAATAACTCTTTCTTCACATAATTAGAAATATTAGACAAAATTGGCAAGGAAAAAAGCATATCAATAGTTAACTTTCGATTGTGATAATAAGTAAAAGTCTCCACCAAAGTACTAGGGTGTGCACCATTCGTATCAATCGTCTTATAAATAATATACGTCACACAATCTTCAAATTTCTTTTCTACACAATCAAAAATGATACGACAGCACTCTTCCCCATGAAACTCTTCTAAAAACTGATTGACTTCATCATCCAATTGTCCTTTCATTTCTTCATCTAATTGGCTATTTCCTGTCACAGGATAATCATACTTTATGTAAAAATTTTCCATTCCATCACCAATAGTAGTATATGGACATTTCTTGCTTTTATTTATTGCAATTTCTATCTTTCCATTATATAATGAACAAGTAAGGAGGCATTATGGCAATAATTCATGTAGATGATTCGACATTTCGTAACGAAGTCGATTCTAGTGATGTAGTATTGGTTGATTTTTATGCAGATTGGTGCGGACCATGCCGTGCTTTAGCGCCTATCTTAGAAGAATTAGATTCTGATAGAGGGAATATCAAAATTGTCAAAGTGAATGTAGATGAGGCAGAAAAAACGGCTAAAACATACGGAATCATGAGTATTCCTACCCTCATTGCTTTTCAAAATGGAAAAGAAATTTCTAAAAAAATAGGGCTATGTTCTAAAGAAGAAATTATCAATATGATTCAACCAAAAGAGTAAAAAAGAGAGAAATTTGTCAATCTCTTTTCTTTTTTGTCATTTTTTAGCACTCACTATTGACAAGTGCTAAAAATAGTGATATCATGATATGTGTTAGGAGGAATAAATATGATGAGTTTGATGCCAAAAGGTTTTTCATTCCATAATGATCTTGATGATTTATTTCATGATGAACATGCTCGTGGAATGCAATGCGATATCTATGAAAAGGATGGTAATTGCTACATAGAGGCAGATGTACCAGGATTTTCAAAAGAAGATATATCTATTGAATTAGAGGATGGATATCTAACGATTACTGCTAACAAAAACAGTGATTCAGAAAATTCTGATGTCAATTACATAAGAAGAGAGCGAGTTTCTAAACAAATTAGTCGTTCGTTCTATCTTGGAACAGTGGATGAAAGTAATATCAAAGCAGAATTTAAGGATGGAATCTTAAAACTTTGTATTCCACAATATCGTGAACGCGAAAACAAAAAACATATTACTATTGAGTAATAGCGTTGTTGAAAGAACATATGGAATTCCTATGTTCTTTTTATGTTTCTAAAACTCCCATTCAACTTTCTTTTTTGATATAATAGATATGGTGAGAACATGAATTCTAATGAACTTTATAATCAATTAGTATTGCAATATGATTACTTGACGAAAGAAGAACAAATGGCCATCCTCATTTATCAATCCAAACTTTATCTCCTTTTAAATAGTATGACAACCATTCCTCATTTTCTGGAAATGGATGAAGCGGAATTGTTTCAAAAAATGAATCATCCAGAATTCGTTCAAGTATTTGAATCTTTTAGACGAATTGTCAAACTACCAAAAAATCTTACAATTCGTCATACCGTATTCTCTTCGATTGATTTTACTAACCTTTATACATGTCTTCACAGTTTGAAAAAAACGTATCTAACCCTCATGGGTGCTTTTGGAAAAATCATCTTACCAGATGATTTATCGGTTTACCGAGGCGTTAGTATAGGAGAGGAAGAACCACTTGTGAATGGTAGCATAGGAGAATTTCTTTCTACTGATATGGAAATTGAAAATATTTCTTCTTTTCTCTTTCACAAACCAAAAAATCACATTTTTAAAATTCATATTCCCAAAGGCTATCCTATTTTGTTTTCTCCCTATTCTATCGTTTTAACGTATGATGCGAAAACCAATCACTTAGAACAAATTTTAAAGCATGAACCAATGACGCAACTCAAAGTAATTCCTAAACGAGAGGGTTGTCAAAAAGAGATTATTCTCTTTCATAAAGGATTACACATGCAAGAGAGAACAAGTTATCACTCAACGATTCAAGATGATCAACTCACCCGCCATGCTACGGTCCATCAAGTAGATATTCTCCCAATAGAAAATAGAAAACAAAAAGAACTATGAGAAACTTTCCTAATGGTTTGGTTCCTCATAGTTTTTTATTTTCAAAAAAAGAAAACTATCTATTAATAGTTTTCACTCTTTCTTTCAAAATAAGCTTGTGGATGTGCGCAAATAGGACAAACTTTTGGTGCTTCTTTTCCAACGTGAACATGTCCACAATTGCGGCATACCCAAATAGCATCTCCCTCACTAGAGAAAACAATCTTTTGTTCTACATTGTTAAGAAGTTTACGGTAGCGTTCTTCATGCTCTTTTTCAATATTTGCAACTCCTTCAAAAAGGAATGCAATTCTCTCAAATCCTTCTTCACGTGCCACTTTAGCAAATTCAGCATACATATCTGTCCACTCATAATTTTCTCCATTAGCAGCATCTTCCAAATTCTCAGTAGTGGTTGGAATATCTCCATCATGTAATAATTTAAACCACATTTTAGCATGCTCTTTTTCATTATTTGCTGTTTCCTCAAAAATAGCAGCGATTTGTTCATATCCTTCTTTTTTTGCTTTAGAAGCATAGTAAGTATATTTATTTCTTGCTTGACTTTCTCCAGCAAAAGCGGTCATTAAATTTTGTTCTGTTTTTGAACCTTTTAGTTCCATATTCTCATCCTCCCTAAGTAAATGCATAGTAATTACTACTACTTTAATTATTATAACATAAAGTTTATCTTTTGAACAGAAAAAAGAAGTGAAATTCACTTCTTAATCGCTCCATTCCAGTACCTCGAAATCTTCCGTAATAATATAATTGTTTTTCTTTCCTAGAATTTCACACTCTACTATTAGAAACAAAGGCGTAATCGTTAAATATTGAGGCAAAACTTTCGCTTGAAAAGCAAGCATGTCAATATAATCTAAAAACTTATGCCACTCCTCACTATTTTGAATATTTTCTTCTTGAACATTTTCTAGAATTTTCATTCGCTCTACTATCCAATTCTCCAAAGTTTCTACAGATACTTCCTGTAAGGAAAGTTTTTCTACTCTTAAAAAATCAATCCAGCGGTCTGCATGAAAAGAACCTAGTGGATCTTTTAAACACTTTTTAAAATATTGTAGCAAAATTTGAGAAGCAATATAGTCTTTTTTCTCTAGACATTCCTGTTCTTTTTCTTCCACCATGGTAAACAGTAGTTCTTTCTTCTCTCGTTCCTTTAATTCACTACTTTTAAAGATTTCTTCAAATTGCGCAAGTTCCCCTTCTTCATACGTACCAAGTAACCCTAATCGAAAACTTCCTTTAAAAGACCATCCGTTTTCATTATCAATTTCTAATGGCAAGTATTCTGTCTTAGGATAAGAGTTCTTCCTTTTAGAAATGTAATAATCAATATCCAAAATTTCAAAGTATCGATATTCATCGATTGAAAACGTTACTACATCCAAAATATCTTTATAATTTTCAATTAACGTATCTATTCTTTGTTTTCGTAAATCTATCCCTTTATATAAATAATCTAATCCATGTTTTTCTACCAAATATACATATTTCAAAAGAGAATGATTGCGATATTCCCGTTTTTCTAAAGAAGTAAAACTAAGTAACAAGGTATACATTTGGAAGTACTCACAGATACTATTTCGAGTATATCCACTAAGACGAAAGATATAGCCATTTTGATAGCAGTAAATAGCATCGTTTTCATACTCATAAAACTTTTGATTACGTTCTGTTTCAAAATGTTCTACGAGTGAGAAAATATCCTCTAGTTCCTGCATTTGTCTTACAAATTCTTCTAAAGAGGCACGTCGATACTCTAATAGAAATTCTTTTCCCTTGCGAAAGGAAAAAGCACCAAATAACTGAGAATTAGTAAGAGAAGCAGAATAATCCATAATATATTCATCATCTAATACCATTCCATATTGACCATTAAATAATTTCAATAGATGCCATGTCCATGGATCATCTTTTATACGTAGATAAGAAAAGTCATTTTCACAAAATAAGGTATGAGAATCTTCCCTAGCATGACGTGCTAAAATATCAGGAACTTCATCAAAAATGTGCTTATTTCCATCCTCTTTTGGAATAGATTCTGTTAACCAATCAGGAACATGATCATTATACGTTTTTGACATGGCCACTTGTTCTAATTCTTCCGTATTCATAATACCCCTTTCTAAAGTCATTATATCATCAATAAAAGTCTCCTGGTAGTCCTTTTACCAATATCTTTTCTAACTTTACATTCAAGTAGACAAGCAAGAAGTCATTTACTTATTAGAAAGAGAAATGTTATAATAAGAATAGGTGAAGTGTATGAGTTGGAAAAAATTAAAAAGGAAAACAAGTTTTAAAGCATTTGTCTATATCATTTTGAGAGTATTCGTGATTCTCTGTATGATGAGACAGGTTTTTCAAGGAAATATCTCCAATGCCTTGTTATGTGTACTTACTTTAATTCTTTTTTCAATACCAGCCTATTTGGAAGATAGACTAAATATTGCTTTCCCTGACCCTTTAGAAATCATAATTCTTCTTTTTATCTTTTCAGCAGAAATTTTAGGAGAAATCAATGAGTTTTATATTCATTTTAAAAACTGGGATATGATTTTGCATACCATCAATGGTTTTATCATGGCTGGAATTGGATACTCTCTTGTCGATTTATTAAATAAGCATGATAAGATTTCCCTTTCCCCTCTTTATTTGATGATTGTTTCGATTTGTTTTTCCATGACCATTGGAGTAGGATGGGAATTCTTTGAATATGGTACGGATCAACTTCTCAATAAAGACATGCAAAAAGATACGATTGTTCATCAAATCAACAGTGTAACCCTCAATCCCGATGGGAAAAATGAAGTAGTCTCTCTACCCATTCAATCGGTAACCGTAAATGGAGAAGACTGGGTAGAACAATATGGCGGATATATTGATATTGGTCTTCATGATACCATGCAAGACTTATTCGTTAATTTTGTTGGAGCAGTCTCATTCTCCCTTTTTGGATACTTTTACACATTAGGAAAAAATTCAAACTTAAAGTATTTTATTCCTCAAAGAAGATTAAAAAAAGAAATGAGTGACAAAGAATCTTAATCCTTGACGTCAACTACAATAAATTTTCAATCATATTACCTTTGATAATTCATCATCAATAAGGATAGATTTCACTTTTTATAATTTTTAATAATTTCTATAAATATCTTTAAAAAACATTTGGGATAATATAGGAATAGAACTCATGGAATACTGCAAAAGGAGGAAGAGAAATGTCTAAAATATTAATTGCTGATGACGAGAAAGATATCGCTGAATTAATCTCTGATGTTTTAATGGATGAGGGATTTGAAACCGTCTGTTGTAACGATGGGGAAACAGTTCTAGAGGCTGTCCAAAAAGAGGCCTTTGATCTGATTATTCTCGATATTATGATGCCAAAAATGAATGGTACTGAAGTATGTCACCAAATTCGTGACAAAGTATCTTGCCCAATCGTATTTGTAACCGCCAAAACGCAATTACTAGATAAACTAGTAGGCTTTGAAATCGGTGCGGATGACTACATTACCAAACCATTTACGATAGAAGAATTAGTAGCACGCGTCAAAGCTCATATTCGGAGAAGTCAACGGTTACATCATCCAGATGATAACATCATTAGTATTGGAGAAATCACTCTCCATAAAGATAGTTTTGAAGTATACAAGAATGATGAACTAATCGAACTATCGACGAGAGAATTTGAATTATTGCTCTATTTGATGTCAAATGCCGGAATTGCCCTATCCAAAGAACAAATTTTCAACTCCGTATGGGGAAGTAATTATGGAGAAATAGGAACAGTAGCCGTCCACATCAAAAGCATTCGGAAGAAACTGGATCCCGAAGAAAAATATATTAAAACAATTTGGGGATTAGGTTATAAATTTGTTAAGGTGGCAGATACCCTATGAAAATGAAAAATGCGACTATTCTCCTAGTCATCTTTGTTTTTTTCTTCAATTTTTTACTCGTAAGCGGTTATCTACACTATCTTCTCATTCCCCAACTCTCAAAAGCGATTGAGACGAACAACGAGCAGTTGAATCAAGACATGCATCAACTCATTAAATCCTATCAAAAACAAAGTGACTCCTTACCCCAAGTATCCGAGCAATATGCCAAAGAGCGAAATCTTTCTATCTATTTGGAAAATACCAAAGGAGAAGTCATTTACAACAACAATAAAGAATTGTGGAGTTTAGGAAATATATATTATGTCACTTCTTTTCTTCAAATTGATGAAGAAGTATATATTGTCAAGTTATATCGTAAGACAGACACCACAAAAATTCCTGCCTTGAACAATTTTATTTTGTTTGAGATTATTGTCATTTTAATGATTGTCCTCATCATTTTTGAAACGACTAATCAGCGGATTATTTCCCCTATTGAAAAGTTACAAAAATCTATTCAAAATTATAAGTTTGGAATCAAACCTAGTAGGACTACTGGGCATACCGAAATTGATGTCATTCAAAATAACTTTGTAGACCTCGTCGAAGATTTGGAAGAAGAAAAAGAAAAGCAGAATCGTATTATCGCTTCTATCTCCCACGATATCAAAACACCACTGACAGCCATTATGGGATATTCGGACCGATTGATTACCAAAGAATTGTCAGAAGAGAAAAAGAAAAATTATATTGAGAAAATTCACAACAAATCCATTTCCTTAAAAGAATTAACAGAAGAATTTGATGATTATCTCAGTTGTAATATTCAAGAAACACTAAAGCAGGAGCCTATTAAAGTAGCGGATTTTCTAAAACAAATATCCAATGATTATAAAGAGGAATTGGAAGAAAAAAATATCAAATTACTCATTCAAAATGATGCCATTGATGAGTCTATGTCCGTCGATATTGCGAAAATGAAGAGAGTCTTCAGTAACATTATTTCCAATAGTGTGCGGTTCATAGAGAAAAAAGGAAAAATTAGTATCTTTTGTAAAAAGGTAGAACGATATTTAGAATTTACCATTCGAGATAATGGCACAGGAGTCCCTAAAAAGGATTTAAATAAAATTTTTGAACCCTTGTTCACTTCCGATTCATCCCGTAAAATATCAGGATTAGGACTTTCTATTTGTAAAGAAATCATTGAATCGCATGGTGGATATATTTATGCTAGAAACAATAAAGAAAATGGATTAGATATTATCTTTACCATTCAACTACACTAAACACACAAATTTTGTGTGTTCTTTTTTTACAACCATTCCCTAAGTAACTGCCTTGCCAATCCATTCGTTTCTAGCAAGACATGGAAAGTTCAACCAAATTTTTTAGAAATCTTATATAAAGTATCCGAATACTTTTTATGGAGTATTTTGAAAGGTAAATAGAATATCTATTCTCTTATCTTGATAAATATCAATTCTTTCAACTAAATTCACAATCAATTTTCTAGTGAAATTCTCGATTGATAAAAAATCATCCACATACTTTTCTATTTCTTGATGATGAAATTGATTTTCAAAACTTTGTTCCTTTTTTAAACAATCAATAGTTGTTTGATTCTTTTCCATTTCTTTTTTCAAATTTTTCCTCACTCTTATATATTGTTCTTTATCAATAAATTCCTTTAGTAAATCTATATAAGTGTGATCTATACTTTCTATTAATTTCTGGTTTGTCAGTTCTAAATTTTCTATCTGTTTTCTGATTCTTACTAGATGATCATCCAACTGGATATTTCCTATAGAATCTTTTATTTTATTTTTATCTAAATACTTCCTACAAACCTCTTTTAGATTCTCTAAAATAACTTTTTCAAGAGTTTCATAATTGTTATTATGAGTAGTGCATACATGATATTTGGAATATGTTCTATAGTAATCACAAGTCGTATAGCTTCGACCGGTTTTATTTTGATATCGAATCCCTATTCGATGATGACAATCTCCACAATATAAAAGCCCATCTAATAAATAAAATCTTTTTTTCTCTGGTCTTTTCACATTTTTAGGAAGCAAGGTTTGAACATATTGAAAAGTATCTCTATCGATAATGGCATCATGAGTATTTGAGACAATGATATAATCTTTAGGATGATTTTTGATAGTTTTTTTTAGTTTGTAATTAATCTTTTTAGTCTTTCCTTGAACAGAATCTCCTACATACATTTGATTCGTTAAAATGGCCTTGATAGTGGTATCCACCCATACTCCTAAATCCTTAGAAATACATTTATTTTTGCTCTTCGTATTCCAAGCATAATGGTAGTATGAGGCGGGAATTTTGATTTTTCTTTTGGTAAGTTCTTGCGCTATAAAGTGATAAGTATTTCCTTTCAGCGCTAAATCAAATATGAATTGAACAGTACTTGCTTGCTCTTCATTGATAATTAAATGATTTTTATTACTTGGGTCCTTCCTATAACCAAAAGGACATCTACCAGATACATATAAACCATCCTTCATTTTTGAATGCAAACTCGTTTTTACTTTTTTAGAAATATCTTTGGCATACATATCATTCATAATAGCCTTAAAGGGCGCTATATCATTATTGGTATTATCTAGAAAGGTATCTATGCCATCGTTGATAGCAATATACCTGATATGATGATTGGGAAAATACTTTTCTAT
This sequence comes from uncultured Bacilli bacterium, assembly GCA_947629315.1. GTDB lineage: Bacteria > Bacillota_I > Bacilli_A > RF39 > UBA660 > UBA5578. The sequence goes on along the minus strand of CANRDB010000023.1, from coordinate 3,906 downwards.
TAATTCCCCTGTTCCAATATAATCTCTACCTAATCTAGACATATCTTTGGTAATAACCATATTTATTTTTTCAAGTTCCATATCCTTAACCATTCTTTGAAACGCTGGTCTTTCAAAGTTAGTTCCTGTATAGCCATCATCGACATATTCCTCTATAACATGATAATTGTTTTCCTTCACATATTGATTCAATAAGCTTCTTTGACTGACAATACTATCCGATTCTAAGTTTCCATCATCTCTTGATAGTCTTATATAAAGTCCAACTTTAAAATTATGATTTTCATTCATAATCTTTCTTCCTCTAAAATTGTCTTTCTATAAGCATTTTTTTCTAATTCTATTTTTAATACATTCGTTACTATTTCATTTAAGGGTTGCCCATTCTCCCTGAATTTTACATGAACTTTGTACTCAACCATAGTGTTTGATGCCTCCCGTAAATTCTATGGTTTTAACGCTTCAATTAGCCGTATTTTCCGTGCTTTTGTGATAATTTCTCACTAGTAAGGGAAAGGCAATAAAAAAACACCCTATATCTTTCGCGAATTTTAGGATGCTTATTTTTTACTATTTTTGGATAGGAGCTTCATATTTAGAATAGAAGTCATTTATAAATTTCGTTGCATTTTCATGGTATTCTGATTCTTCTAGTTTTTTGACTATTGTTCTTAACATTGTTTCTGTAAATTTAGATTTTAGATCACGATTATAATCATATTCATCTTGATAGTCACTCCTACGAATGGGATTATCCCTATGGGATCTCCACATATCTATTAAGCAAAATAAATCGGAATCATTTCTAACATCATTCACTTCTACACTCCAAAATTCTTCCCCTTTGTTAATGATTTTATCAATCATTTGATTTACGACTACTTCATATAATTCATCATAAATAGGATAGTCCTCTTCTTCGAATCTGAACAAATCTTTTTGAACAATGCCTTGTTCCATTAAATATTTCTTTAAACCAACATCTTTATTATATAAGTAAAATTTTTCGTATTTTTCAAAAGTAGGAATGACAGATTTTATGGCAAGAAGTGTCTTTGCTTCTATCGAATTTTCTAGCAAGTCTTTTTTGGCTTTTTGTTCTGATGATAATTCCTCATTAAAGTCAAGCATGGAGGCAATTTGTCTGGGCCTAGGCACTACAAACTTTAGTGCTTCAAACAATTTAATAGGATCATTTTCATCAAAGGCTTTGTCTACATCATAACTTAAAAAATCTATAAACCAAAATCCCGTTTTTTCATCATAAAATAAGTTTTTATTTTTACATTCATAACCCATTTCATATAACTGACAACCATCACGAATCAGTTTTTTATAGTGTTCCATGGGGATGTTATATACACGATTTAAATCAGAAATTACTGTATCGTATGGTACACCATATTTCTGCATAGAAGCACAATTTTTACCCTTACACTTTTCTTGTAATACGTAACAAACATCATTCGTGCCTTCAATGGTGCGCATCATAGAAATATGTTTTGGGGTATTCACACCATTTTGATTTTTTTGATTAATACCTTCCATAACTCGCTCTTCACAGTCGCGTGCACGATAATGGTCTGTTACATACATTAAGGGAAGAGTATATCTCACTAAAATAACATCTCCAAAATCAAAACATTGACTTCCCCCATCACTTATATTCTGCTTACTTTTTGATTGCTCAATGGCATCTTGAATATCTATCATATCATTCATTCCTTTTACTCATTATAGCATAAATGTCATGATTTCTCATAAAAATTCTAGCCCTCCCTGCACTATCATCATTGCCATAGGTTTCTTCTTTTTTACTATTTTCCAATATGGAATTATCATAAGAACATCATATGATTCAGTTTAGAATACTCATATTTTGAATTATTACTCTAAACCGTAATAACTTATGCTTTTTAAAATAATTACACCATCGTTATACTGTACTAACAAAATCATAAAAAAAGCATTTTTGCAAACGCTTTCTCATGACACAATTAAAGTTTGACCGATAGTTAATAAGTTATTAGTAAGTCCATTCATTTCTTTCAAAGTAGCAACGGTAAGACCAAATTTTTTAGCAATACTATATAGGGTATCCCCTGATACATTTTTTATGTAGTATCATAGATTAAAATTATCCATGAATTCCATCATTTTTTTCATAAATTCTTCTTCATCAAAAAATATATCATTTGGAATACAAATATTGTATTTTTCACCAAACTTATTTATAAAATCATCACTAGGCATATCGTCACTATAACCATTTGTAATATAATCATTATAGATAACTTCTTTTATTTCATCTCTTAATGCTTCAGCATTATTTTTATGTGCATAAACTATACCGTACATTATTCCATAACTCACATATATTTCATAATTGTTTATATCAGCCCGTGAATATAAATTAACTTCTATTTTATTGTCTAAAACTTCACATTGAATTAAATGCTTATCTTTCCAATCTCTTGTTTCAAAATCATCAGTTTTATCTATCCAATTCATAATATTGTACCTCCAAATAATACCGATTATTTTACACTAAATTTTACTAAATGTAAATATAATATCTATGGTTTTGTCTTGATAGATATAGATCTTTTCAACTAAATTTATGATTAATTCTCTTGTCGGATTATCTAGTGATAAAAACTCATTAACGTATTTTTCTATTTTTTTATTATCTATTTTACTCAAGTTTATTTGTTCACTTTTTAGATTATCTATACTAACTTTATTATTTTCTATTTCTTTTTTTAGATTTTCACTAACTCTTAAATACTGTGATTCGTCGATAATACCTTTTAACCTATCCATATATATTTTATCTAAATTTTCAGTTAGTTTACTATTTGTAAGTTTCAGACTTTCAATTTGTTTTTTTAGTTTTAAAGTATCATCAACAAAATCTATATTTCCTATAGAATCTTTTATTTTGTTTTTATCAAGATATTTATGACAAACATCCTTAATATTATCTAAAATTACTTTTTCTAATGTTTCATAATTATTTGTATGCGTTGTGCAAACATGATATTTTGAATATGTTCTATAATAATCGCAAGTCGTATAGCTTCTACCAGTCTTATTTTGATATCTTATAGTTATTCGATGTTTACAATCTCCACAATATAAAAGTCCATCTAATAAATAAAATCTTTTCTTCTCTGGTCTTTTAACATTTTTAGGTAAAAGGGTTTGAACATAATTAAAAGTATTTCTATCAATAATTGCTTCGTGTGTATTTTCTACTATTATAAAATCATTTGGATTATTTTTAACTGTCTTCTTTAATTTATAATTAATTTTTTTAGTTTTACCTTGTACTGAATCTCCTACATAGATTTGATTAGTTAGAATTGCTTTTATTGTTGTATCAACCCACACACCTTGTTCTTGTGAAATACATTTACTACTACATTTTGTATTCCATACATAATTGTAATAAGATGCAGGAGTTTTTATCTTCCTTTTGGTAAGTTCTTGTGCTATAAAGTGGTATGTATTACCTTTAAGTGCTAAATCAAATATTAATTTAACTGTTTCTGCTTGTTCTTCATTTATTATTAAATGATTTTTATTATCTGAATCTTTCATATAACCATAAGGACATCTACCAGATACATATAAACCATCTTTCATTCTTGAATGCAAACTTGTTTTTACTTTTTTTGAAATATCCTTTGCATACATATCATTCATTATGGCTTTAAAAGGTGCAATATCATTATTAGTATTGTCTATAAATGTATCTATACCATCATTAATAGCAATATATCTTATATTATTATTTGGAAAGTATTTTTCTATTAATTCTCCTGTACCTATATAATCTCTACCTAATCTTGACATATCTTTAGTAATTATCATATTAATTTTACCTATTTCAATATCTTTAAT
>CANRDB010000022.1 GCA_947629315.1 uncultured Bacilli bacterium | reverse complement strand
ATCAAAAAATCTCTCAAATCCTTATAAATAAATGGTTTGGGAGATTTTGTCTTTATAAAACTGATAAATTCAGGATTATAGCAGATTTTGTATTGTTTGACAACTTTTAAATAGTAGGGTAAAAAATGTCACTCGTATTAATTTCTTCCTCGAATTTAATATAATTCACATAAATCAATAATAGTAAGAACCAATTTCCGGTAGTAGGATCACTTAGAATAATATGATCTTTTCCGGATTGTTCGATAATTCCTTTAAAAACTCTGTCTTTCCATTCTAGAGAATCTCCAAAAGACATATATACTTCTACTTTTTTTCCTTTATTTAATCGTAAAATATTTTCCACATAGGATTGCTCATTGAGAACAGGAGTGGTTTGGTAAGGGGAGATGCTTCCAAAATTAGTATTGTTCATAAAATCATCCTTTCTTTTAAAATATATTTTCTAATAATTTGAAATATGATATAATGTTTTTAGAAAATTAAAATTAGGTGATAGAATGAAGAAATGGAAAATATGTTTATGGTTAGTACTTGTAAGTGTGTTATGCACACCGATGTTTGTTTTCGCTGCCGATAGTGGATCGAATACTGGTTCTGGTTCTAATACGAATTCCAGTACAAGTACTAGTATGAATGATACGAAGGATTTACACTATGTAGCTTGTGGAGACGTAGAGGGAATTCCCAAACCAGTTCCTCAATTGACAAGTATTGCTTATACGTTATTAATTGTGGGAACGCCACTAGTTCTTATCATATTTAGTGTGATTTCTTTGACGAAAGCAGTTACCGCAGGGTCACAGGATGACGTTATGAAAGCGAAGAACAAGTTGATTAAAAAGTTTGTCGCCGCAGCGATTATCTATTTTGTTGCAGGAATTGGTCAATTTGTTATTAATAAAGCAGCTGGTGCTTCTGAGAAGAGTACTGTGTTATCTTGTATGAATTGTTTCCTATATAATAGTGGCTGTCAGGATTCTAGTAGCACGTATCAACAGACACATGGAACGCAGACACCAAGTTCTCGTAATCCATATAGTAGTACGAACTCTAGTTCAAATAGTAATTCTAGTACTGCTGGTGGAGTCGGTACCGGTGGTGGTGTGACGGTTGCAAACGGGAATCGTTGTACAGATGCGACTATCTATCAAGGAACGAAGTATTCGTTAACAGATGCCCAAAAGAAAAAGTTAGCAGCTATGGTGTATGCAGAGTATAGTACCGATTTAGTAGGAAAAAAAGCAGTAGCTTCTCATATGGCTAATTTGTATGAGTACAAAAAGGCTCATGGAACGACTACCAAGAGTTTTTATGACTATATCACGACTACGACATGGTATGCTTCTGGAACGAGAGTGGCAACCACAGTTGATGCGACAGCACTTCAAGCCGTTCAAGATTGTATTATCGATGGTAAGAGAACCTTACCATCGAATATTATTGAGTTCGATATGTTCCCAGGAGATATTGTAAATCCCAAAGGAGTAAATGATTATGAACAGGGAAAGACACATGTAGATAATAAATATGGAGCGAGTGGAACCTTTTGGTGTATGAGTAGAGATGAAAATACTGGGGATGCGAATATCTTTTTTTCTGTTCCATAAGTTGACAAAATTACATCATTTATGGTAATATGTTATCGTCTTCATAGGAGGACGTTTTTTCTTGTAGTAGGAGGTATTATGACAAAGCGTTTAGTTATGCCACCTCGTAAGGAGGACTTGTTAGAAGTAATCGATTGCGCGGATGCTATTTTATTTGGAATTCGAGGATTTTCTGTGAATTTTACAGAAATCCCAAAAGAAGAATTAGAAAAAGTTTGTATGACTGTTAAAAAGCAACGTAAAGAACTCTTCATCTCTTTGAATAAAAATATGCACAATGGAGATTTACCGGTATTAGAAGAACTACTCAAACAATGTGCTGCTTTGGGTGTTGATGGAGTGTTCTATTACGATGTAGCAGTTTTAGAGATTTGTCATAGACTATCGTTAGACTTATCTCTCATTTGGAGTGCTGAACATTTAACGACGAACGGATATACCGTATCTTATTGGCATAAGTTTGGTGTTGATGGGGTATTTTTATCGAATGAAATAACCAAGAGAGAGATTTTAGATATTCATCGGATTTCTGGTGCTATGTGCATTACCCAAGTATTTGGATATCTACCTATGTATGTATCAAAAAGACATGCTGTCCAAAATTATTTAAGCCATTTTGATTTAGAAGAAGAGGAATCTAAACACTTTTATCTTGCCAAAGAGGGAAATATTTATCCTATTATAGAAAGAGAAGTAGGAACAGAAATTTATTCTTCCTTTATCATGAATGCGTTAGAGGAATATTTAGAATATCAAAAATGTAATATGGATTATGTTTTTCTTAGTGGTTTTTTAATTCCACTTGATAAATTTAGACAAGTGCTTGCTTACTTTGAAATTGTCAACGATGAAAATTTAAAGATGTTGGAAGAGAGATTAGCAGCCTTATTTACAAATACAGGGAAAGGGTTCCTATATAGGGAAACGGTATATCAGGTGAAGTAGAATGAAGAAGAAACCAGAATTACTTGCTCCAGCAGGAGATTTAGAACGGTTAAAAGTAGCGCTCATTTATGGAGCAGATGCCGTTTATATTGGAGGACCATCCTTTGGACTTAGAGCGAATGCGATTAATTTTACATTCCAAGAAATGAAAGAGGGTGTGCAGTTTGCGCATTCTCTTGGAAGAAAAGTCTATGCAACGGTGAATATTGTTCTCCACAATAAAGAAGCAGAAGAATTAGTTCCTTACTTAAGAGAAATAGAGGAAACTGGGGTGGATGCGATTATTGTCAGTGACCCTTATGTCATTGAAATGGCTAAGGAGTATACGCAGTTAGAGATTCACTTATCAACACAGCAGTCTACTTTAAATTATGATGCTGCCTCTTTCTTCCAAAGAGAAGGAGTTTCTCGAATTGTTCTTGGTAGAGAGTGTACCAAAGAGGAAATTACGGAGATTATTAAGCGAGTTCCGATTGAAATAGAAGTATTTATCCATGGTGCGATGTGTGCGGGATATAGTGGAAGATGCGTGTTATCTAATTTCCTAACGAATCGGGATTCTAATCGTGGTGGATGTAGTCAAATTTGTCGTTGGGATTTCGATTTGTTATCAGAAAAGCAAGAAAAAATAGAAGCTGAGAAAGACTTTACTTTATGTAGTAAGGACTTATCACTACTAAAACATATTCCAGAATTAATCGATATGGGAATTGATGCCTTTAAGATAGAGGGAAGAATGCGTTCTGTCTACTATATTGCGACGATTGTTTCTGTCTATCGAAAGGTTATTGATGAGTATTGTCATAATCCAGAAAGTTATGAATATAATGCTGAATTAGAGAAGGTACTTAGAAATTGTGCGAATAGGGATTCCGTTCCTCAATTTTTCCATGGTTCTTATGGAGAGGAATGTAGTTACTATAATGGCAGGGAAGAAGTATCTAATCAAGACTTTTTAGGAATTGTCAAAGAGTACGATGAACTTCGTCAAGAAGCGGTCATTGAACAACGAAATTATTTTAAAAAAGGAGACGAAGTGGAAATCTTTGGACCACATCATCCTACCATTTCTTATCAGATAGACCAAATGGTGGATGAGAACCGTAACCCTATCGAAGTAGTAAGGCATCCTTTACAAATTGTGCGGATACCAATCACACAAAAATTAGATCCTTATGACATGATTCGTATAGTGAAAAAACAAGAGTTGACAAACGACTAAAAAAGTAGTAAAATTTGGTAAGTTTAATGTGAAAAGAAAGTTAAGGGTGAATTTTATGTCAAGTACAAAAGAAATATATCTAACAGCTGAGGGGTTAGAAGAAATAAAGAAAGAATTAGATGTGTTAAAACTAGAAAAGAGACCTGAAATTATCCAGGCTTTAAAAGATGCCAGAGCACTTGGTGATTTAAGCGAGAATGCTGAATATGATGCTGCTCGCAATGATCAAGCACAAGTAGAGGCTAGAATTCAAGAACTTGAACAAATGGTAGAAAAGGCAGTTGTGATTACAGAAGTTAGCAAAGATGTCGTATCTATTGGAAATAGAGTAACCATTGAATATGTTGATGATGAAGAATGTGAAGAGTATACCATTGTAGGTAGCAAGGAAGCTGATCCATTTGCAAATAAGATTTCTAATGAATCTCCACTTGCGAAAGCTATCATGGGTATGAGTGTTGGAAGTACCGTATCTGTAGATAGTGAAAACGGAAAGTATCAAGTTAGAATTGTACAAATTGCGTAAAGAGAAGAAATATCTTCTTTTTTTTCTTCCTTTTTTTCAAATTCTCGCTATAATGGAAGTAGATAGGAGGGCGTATGGAAAAAATTCTTTCTGAAGTGTTAGAGCAAAATAAAAGGATTATTGAACAGAATCGAAAAATGCAAGAGCAAATTGTGAACTTATCCACTAGGATACAGTCATTAGAGAAAAAAATAGAGTTTGCGAATGCTGTTTCGATTGTAAATAATCGTACGGTATCCATATTAACGGGCACGGGCAATTTGTTTGATGAAATGGATCAGATAGAGGCCAGTCAAATTGTCAAAGATTTTCAAGCAAAAGAAGAGCAAAATCTTATGCAACTAATTGAAATGGGAAGAACCAAGTACGAATAAAAAGATTCTAGGGTTCTAGAATCTTATCAATAATACCATATGCTAATGCTTCATTCGCATCCATGAAAAAATCTCGTTCGGTATCATGTTCAATGATACCTTTTTCTTTGCCTGTATTTTTCGATAGAATATCGTTTAGTTTTTGTCTCGTTTTTAAGATGTGTTCTGCAGCAATTTTAATTTCGGTTGCCTGTCCTTGTGCTCCTCCTAATGGTTGGTGAATCATGACCTCACTATTGGGAAGAGAATACCGTTTTCCTTTGGTACCACTAGATAGCAAGAATGCTCCCATGCTGGCGGACATACCGATACAGATAGTGGAAACATCACTTTTAATAAAATTCATGGTATCATAAATGGCCATTCCCGCCGTTACACTTCCTCCAGGAGAGTTAATGTAAAGAGAAATATCTTTATGATTAACGGAATCTAAGTATAGAAGTTCACTGATGATGATATTCGCTAGATGCTCATCAATTTCTCCTGTCAATAGAATAATGCGATCTTCCAATAATCTAGAGTATAAATCATAGACTCTTTCATTACCATTCTTTTTTTCAATGACGTTTGGAATTAACATGGAATCATCTCCTAATTTTATCATAGGATGAAATAATGAAAAATATTCAAAAAATAATGACAAAGGTATGTTTTTTTGATAAAATAGAATATAGAGAATAGAGGGATTGTATGGCTGATAAAACCATAAAAGTTACCTATCATCAGTTAGAGGTAAAAGAATTTCCTGTTGGGACAACACTACAACAGATTAGTAAGAGTTTTCAACACTATTATGATTATGATATTTTAGTGGCGAGAGTGGATAATGACATTGCCGAGTTATGTGATCCCGTCATGAAAAAGTGCAATATCGATTTTTATGATCGGAGTAGTCGGTTAGGATATAATGCTTATATTGCTAGTGCAATGTTTATGATGGTGGTAGCTATAAAACATTTATATGGAGATAGTCAAGAAGTATTCATTGACCATTCCATTGATTTTGGCGTTTTTTGTAGATTAGATGGCATGGAAGTCACCGATGAGATTGTTGAAGCGATTCGTCAAGAGATGCACAATATCCATCAACATGATTACTTATTTAAGAAAATGAGTGTCTCACGAGTAGATGCTATCCAATATTACAAAAAGAAAAAAAGAATGGATAAAGTACGGGTATTAAAATACATTTCTAATACCTATGTCAATTTATACCGATTAGATGATGTATACGATTATTTCTATGTGAAATTAGCGTATAGTACAAGACAAATTAATGATTTTAAATTAACGAGAATTGATAATCGTGGTTTCGTTCTATCTTTTCCTAATGTGGTAAATCCTGAGTGTACTCTCGATTATACCCATCATGCGAAAATATTTGAGGAGTTTCAAAGATATAATAATCTTTGCGATCAATTAGGAATTAGTATTGCAGCAGATTTAAATCAATTTGTCTCATCGGCTAAAATTGATGACTTAATTCGTCTAACGGAAGCTAGTTACAATACGCAGTTAGTAAGAATTGCTGATCAAATACTAGAAAAGCCTGAGATTAAGTTAATCTTGTTAGCAGGACCTTCTAGTAGTGGAAAAACGACAACGGCAAAGAAACTAGTGACGTTCTTACGAAGTAGAGGTAAGAACATGATTCAATTATCAACGGATGATTATTTTGTCAATAAAGAGAATACCCCTCGAGATGAAAAGGGAGATTATGATTTTGAATCTCTCTATACGGTAGATTTAAACTTATTCAATAAGCATCTTGCCATGTTGTTAGAAGGGAAGAAAGTGGAAGTTCCTACTTATAACTTTGTGACAGGAAAAAGGGAATATAACGGAAACTTTGTTCAGTTAGGTCCTAACGATATGTTAATCGTAGAGGGAATTCATGCTTTAAATGATATTTTGACATTATCAGTCGATCGAAAATATAAATATAAGATATATATCAGTCCACTGGTTCAACTCAATATTGATAACCATAGTCATATTCATACGAGTGATTTGAGAAAATTAAGAAGAATTATTCGTGATAGTAAGACGAGAGGTTATGGAGCGAGTCAGACATTGCACATGTGGGATTCTGTTGAAAAAGGAGAGAGAAAAAATATCTATCCTTATCAAGATGAGGTGGATGCTGTTATCAATTCTTCTTTGTTATATGAAATTGGAGTATTGAAAACTTATGTAGAACCACTGCTCTTCTGTGTAGATGAAGGGGATGATGTATATCCAGAGGCACTTAGGTTAATTAATTTCTTACGGAATTTTTTACCGATTCCTAGTGATGATGTGCCATATGATTCTGTATTAAGAGAATTTATTGGGGGAAGTTGCTTTAAAAATTAGAAAGAGGGAATAAAAATGATTAGAGTAGCAATTAATGGATTTGGAAGAATAGGAAGACTAGTATTTAGAATTATGGAAGAGGACCCAGCATTTGAAGTAGTAGCTATCAATGACTTAACAGATGCGGAGCAGTTAGCATATTTACTAAAGTATGATACTTCTCATCGTAGTTATCGTGTGGATGATATTTCTCATGATGAGAATTCTATCATTGTTGGTGGAAGACATATTCGTGTCTATGCAGAGACTGATCCTGCTAATTTACCATGGGGAGAACTTGGTATTGATGAAGTATTTGAATGTACTGGTAAATTTACCGATTTAGAGAAAGCATCTGCGCATGTGAGAGCTGGAGCTAAGAAAGTCATTATTTCTGCTCCTGCTAAAGGTAATTTAAAGACCATCGTATACAATGTTAACGAAGGAACATTAGATGGTACAGAACAAGTTATTAGTGCTGCTAGTTGTACGACAAACTGTTTAGCGCCTGTTGTCAATGTTATTGAGAAAAATATTGGAATTGTAAAAGGATATATGACAACTGTTCATGCTTATACAAACGATCAAGCAACTCTTGATATTGCTCATAAAAAAGGTATCAATGCTCGTCGTGGTAGAGCTTGTGCAGCCAATATCGTTCCATCTTCAACAGGAGCTGCTAGTGCCTTAGGACTTGTTATTCCATCTGTTCAAGGAAAATTAGATGGTGGAGCTTTACGTGTTCCTACAACGGATGGTTCTGTTGTAGATTTAACACTAGAACTTACAAGACCTACTAGTGTAGAAGAATTAAATAATTTATTTAAAATGAATGCCAATGAAACTCTTGGATTTACGATGGATCCAATCGTATCTAGTGATATTATTGGTTCTCGTCTCGGTGGATTAGTAGATGGACAATTGACGAAAGTGTTAGATGTTGATGGAAAACAACTTGTCAAAGTCGTTGCGTGGTATGATAACGAGATGGGTTATAGTGCTCAGATGGTTAGAACTGCTAAATATATGGCTCAAAAATAGAATGCTTCCAAGAAGTATTCTTTTTTTTCCGGTTTGTGGTATAATAAGAACAGAAAGTAGGTTGTGAGTGTGGCACTATTATTAATTGTATTATCGGTTTTACCAGTTATTTTATTGGGAAGGTATATTTATAATAATGATTTTGATAAAGAACCAAAGGGATTACTAATTACCTTGTTTTTAATGGGAGTTGGTTCTGTCATCGTTACCGTAATACTTACCGCCGCTTTAGATACTGTTTTTCCTTTTTTCAGTTTAGAGAATGAAGCTAAATTAGACATTTTTGGATTGATTCCTTATATTTTTATTGGAGTAGCTTTGATTGAAGAGTTTTCTAAGTGGATTTTTGTTTATCTTTTTGGTTACCATAATCGGGAATTTAATCATGCTTATGATGCGATTGTATACTGTGCCTTTGTTTCCTTAGGCTTTGCTTGTATTGAGAATATCTTATATGTTTTACAATCTGGTCTTTCGACTGCTATTTTTAGAGCGATTACAGCAGTACCGGGTCATGCATGTTTTGGAGTTTGGATGGGATTTTACCTAGGAATGGCGAAAACAGCGGATAAGCATCAAAATCAACAACTATCTACTAAAAATAAAGTGAGAAGTCTTCTCTATCCAGTAGCAGCCCATGGACTTTATGATTACTTAATTTTTGGTTCTGTACAAGTTTCGGCCTATACATTGTTATTTTTAATCTTTGTCATTTACCTTTTTACGGAAACACCAAAAAAAGTACGGCAGTTAGCGCGAATCTACTATAATATCCAGGAACCAGGTCAAATGGCCGCTTCTTCTGTCATGATGACTTCCTCACCCGTTATGATGCCTCCAACAGCACCATCTTCATCCACCATGATGCCTCCAACAGCACCATCTTCATCCACCATGATGCCTCCTGCAATGCCATCTTCAACCGAATACTCTTATCAGTTTTGTCCAATCTGTGGGGAGAAGGTGGTAGGACCATTTTGTCCAGTTTGTGGACATAACCATGCGGAAAAATAAAAATAGTGTTGACAAATCAATGTTTTTTATGTATAATCTATCGTGTAATGAAAAAAAGGAAAGCGATGTATCCACATCCACCTGATTGCTGAAGCGATGGGTAAAGGCCGATTAAATGATATTGTGCTGAAAAGTGGATACTCTTGTATGCACTTTTTTCATGGTATAAGATACCATTTCAATTATGAAAATAGGAGGTGTTTGTTATCGCAAACAAAGAAAGAGATTTGTTCATTAATGAACAAATACGTGCAAAAGAAGTAATGGTCATTGGGCCGAATGGTGAACAATTAGGAATCAAAAATATTAAGGATGCTTTGACACTTTCAACCTATGCAGGATTTGATCTTGTTTTAATCAATCAAAATGGCAATCCGCCAGTATGTAAGATAATGGATTATAATAAGTTCAAATATGAAAATAAGAAAAAACAGAAAGAGAACTTGAAAAAGCAAAGAGAATCGAATTTAGAAATGAAAGAATATCGTTTGTCTGTTGCGATTGATGTTCATGATTTCAATACGAGAGTTAATCAAGCTGTTAAATATTTAGAAAAAGGTCACCGTGTAAAAGCTTCTATACGTTTTAAAGGGCGGGAAATGGCTCATACGGATTTGGGAAAACAAGTGTTAATTCGCTTTGCGGATGCCTTGAATGCTGTTTCTGAAATTGAGCAAAAACCACTTCTTGATGGACGTAATATGACAATGATACTTATGCCAAAAAAGGAAAAATAGGAGGAAAATTATGCCAAAATTAAAGACACATAAAGGAACTAAAAAAGTATTAAATGTTCGTGATGGTGGTTCTATCGCAATCGGACACCCAGGAACAAGACACAATACAGGAAAAAAGAATGCTGCATCTAACAGAAGTGGTAGAAAAGTTTCCACATTACATAAATCAGATGCGAAAAGATTAAAGAATGTTCAATTCTAATAGACTGAAGGAGGATTAAAAATGGCAAGAGTAAAAGGTGGGACTATCCACACTGCAAGAAGAAAAAAAGTTTTAAAATTAGCTAAAGGTTACTTTGGTAGTAAGCATAAATTATATAGGACTGCAAAAGAACAAGTAATGCACTCTTTGAAATATTCTTATAGAGATAGAAGACAAACAAAGAGAAATATGAGAAAGTTATGGATTACTCGTATTAATGCTGCATGTCGTATGAATGACATTAGTTATTCTAAGTTCATCGATGGACTAAACAAAGCCGGAGTTACTATTAATAGAAAGATGTTAAGTGAAATTGCTATTCAAGATGAAAAAGCATTTACACAATTGGTAATGGTTGCAAAGGATGGTTTAGCAGGAAAGACGGCACCAAAGGCAGAACCAAAAAAAGAGACAGAACAAGAAGATATCTCTAAAAAATCAGTAGCTGAATTAAGAGAAATGGCTAAAAATGCTGCTATTGAAGGATATGCTTCTATGAAAAAAGCAGAATTATTAGATGCTTTAAAGTAAAATCCATAAATAAAAACTTATTTTTCCATAGACTTTTGTAGAATTATTGGGTATAATTATCATTAGGAAGAAAGGTGGAAAAATTAAGCATGGCACATGAAAGCGAGAATTCAAGAGATCAATATGACTTTTTTTCGATGGGTTTAAGAGCCGTTCGTGATGGATTGGAATATAGTTATCAAAAAGCAGAAGAAATTGAAAAAAAATTTGGAGTAGATGCTCGTTTAGAGTTTGAAGTTGCGATTGCTATGGCAACACCTGCCTATAGTAATTACCGTTCTATGGTAAAAGAAAAAGAATTGCGTGAGGAATTAGAAAAACAAGTTGAGCATGGTGCAACTGCAACGAGAGATTATGGTGTGGCTAATACGAGAAATAATTCTTATTTTGGTACGAAAGGAACAGGTATCCAATATAATCCAGAAGGAAAGTTCAATAATCCAAAACTTCATAAATAAAAGTCAGAAAATGGATGAGGCTTGCATTTTGTAAAAATTAGTGAAAAAAATAAATAGATTAAAACGATGCTTTTGAATCGGATAAGGCAGTTTGGTTTTAATCTTTTTTTGTTTAAAAATAGGAAACTCTTTTGCACAATGAATTTAAAAAGAGATTAACAGATGATTGACAAAGAATGATAAGCTTTCTATATTGCTTATAAAAAGTAACTATTTTGAAAAATCATTTTTAGATACAATCGACAATAAAGGGATATTTTATCCTTTTTATTTTTTAGCACTCGTACTTGACAAGTGCTAAAAAAGGAGTATAATGAGTATCGAATGGGGACATTCTAGAAAAGAGGGGGCAGTTATGAATATGCAAAATCCTTATGAAGAAAATTTGGAAAATGTGTTAGAAAAGTATGGTAGAGATATTACTCAAGCTGTTAAAGATGGAAAGGTAGACCCTGTCATCGGTAGAGATGAAGAGGTTCGTAGTATCACGCGTATTTTATCTAGAAAAACGAAAAATAATCCTGTTTTAATTGGTGAACCAGGAGTGGGAAAGACTGCTATTGTAGAAGGTCTTGCGCATCGTATTGTCAAAGGAGATGTACCAACTAGTTTAAAAGGAAAGACGATTTGGGAATTAGATTTAGGAGCATTGATTGCCGGTGCGAAATATCGTGGTGAGTTTGAAGATCGTCTAAAAGCGGTTTTAAAAGAAATTCAAAAATCTGATGGGGATATCATTATGTTTATTGATGAAATTCACATGATTGTAGGAGCAGGAGCAGAAGGTGCGATGGATGCTGGAAATATGCTAAAACCGATGCTTGCGCGTGGAGAGATTCATGTGATTGGAGCGACTACTTTAAATGAGTATCGAAAGTATATTGAAAAAGATGGTGCTTTGGAACGAAGATTTCAAAAAGTGAAAGTATCCGAACCTACTGTTTTAGATACGATTACGATTCTTCGTGGATTAAAATCTCGTTTTGAAGTATTTCACAGTGTCAATATTAAAGATAAAGCTTTGGTAGCGGCAGCTACTCTATCTGACCGATACATCACAGACCGCTTTCTTCCTGATAAAGCGATTGATTTAGTGGATGAAGCTTGTTCGACAATTAAAGTTCAAATGGATTCTGTACCAACAGAATTAGATACGCTAACGAGAGAGATTATGCGTTTAGAAATCGAATTACAGGCTTTAAAAAAAGAGAAGGATGAGTTATCGAAAAAACGAGTAGAAGAACTTCAAATGAAACTAAAGACCATGAAAGAGGAAGAGAAGAATCTACGGAAGAAATGGGAAGATGAAAAGGCGACTCTTGCGAAAATCAATGCGAAAAAAGAAGAAATTGAAAAGAAAACTTTTGAACTAGAACAAGCAGAACGAGATTATAATTTGGAAGTGGCAGCTCGTTTGAAACATGGTGTGATTCCAACGCTTACGAAAGAATTAGATGATTTACGTAGTACGACGGATTCCCAAATATTGAGTGATGAGGTAACGGAAGAAGATATTGCGAAAGTGGTATCGAAATGGACGAATGTACCAGTTTCAAAGTTAGTAGGCGGAGAACGTGAAAAACTATTAAATCTAGAAGAGAACTTAAAACGCAGAGTAAAAGGACAAGATGAAGCATTAAAATTAGTGAGTGAAGCGATTATGCGTTCTCGTGCTGGTATTAAAGATCCAAATAGACCGATTGGTTCGTTCATGTTTTTAGGACCTACTGGTGTAGGAAAGACAGAAGTCGCTCGTTCGTTAGCGGAAGAGTTATTTGATGATGAAAGACATATGGTTCGAATTGATATGAGTGAATATATGGAAGCTCATAGCGTTGCGCGATTGGTAGGAGCTCCTCCTGGATATGTTGGATATGATGAGGGTGGACAATTGACAGAAGCAGTGCGAAGAAATCCTTATAGTATTGTTTTATTTGATGAAATTGAAAAGGCTCATCGAGATGTCTTTAATATTTTGTTACAAATACTAGATGATGGACGAATTACCGATTCTCAAGGACGAACGGTTGACTTTAAAAATACCATTATCATTATGACTTCTAACTTAGGTAGTGAATATATTTTACAGGGAGAAGATAACGGAGAAGAACTCGTTTTACAGGAGTTAAAGAAAAACTTTAGACCAGAATTTATTAATCGAATTGATGAAGTAATCGTCTTTAAATCTCTAACGAAAGAGATTGTTTCTGAAATTGTCGATAAAATTATTCATGAGATAGAAAAACGGTTAGAGGATAAAAAGATTACTCTTACTTTGACACCAAAAGCGAAAGATTACATTATTGAGGAGTCCTTTGACCCAGAATATGGAGCCCGTCCTATTAAGAGATTTATCTCTCGAAATTTAGAGACGTTGATTGCCAGCAATCTCATTATGGACAATATTAAATTTCAATCTCAAATTGTGGTAGATGTGGATGAAAATGGATTTTTTTTAAGAGAAAATAAGTAATATTTTCTCTTTTTTGGTATAATGGACATAGTAGGAGATGTGTATGGTACAAGTAAGAAGTTGGTTATCTACTCATAGATATATTGTTTATGTTGTAGCCATGATTGTCTTTTTTTGCTGTATTCAAATGAATCTTTCTTTGATGGCAACGGATTCCGGATTTGATGTAGATTATGATAGTGGAACGAGTGGTAGTTCTGATGGGGGAGTTTTTGATATTATTTATTTAATTTACATGCTACTTCGTTATCCCATTATTGCTATTCCATTAGGAATCATCCTCTTGGTAGCATTCTTATCAGAGACGAAAAAGCCGATTAATCCTGAAAGTAATATTCATTATATTATGGGATTAACAGTGGATGATGAGACTAAAAAAATTCTCTTCCAAGGATATCAAGTATTCTATAATGTGCAAATAGCATGGATGAATTTTGATGATAAGACATTACAATCCCTATTGACGGATGAGATGTATCAAATGTATCGTAACCAGATGGATACACTATCTTTAAAAGGTCAGCAGAATAAGATGGATAATTTTCAAATTGTGTCTATTCAACTATTATCGCGAGTGACAAAAGAGACGACTACGACAACAATCATTGCTTTGACCATAAGATTTCATGACTATATCGTCGACAGTAATGGCCAGGTTGTTAGAGGTAGTAAAAGTAAAATGGTACGAGCAAGTTACCATCTTACTTTCGTAGAAAACAAGGATGCGAAAGAAGTTTGTCCAAACTGTGGCGCTACTTTGACAAGTCCTACTTACTGTGAATACTGTAAATCACATATTCAGGGGCTATCACTTCATATGCGTTTAGCAAAAAAAGAAGTTGTAACACAACAAATAGGAGGATAATATGTTAGAAGAATTAAAACGATTAGAACCAGAATTTTCAGAGAGTATGATGCTATCGAAGATTGACAATATTTTTATTTTAATGTTGAATGCGATTATGTTTCGGGATATGGCGAGAATCTATTCCTCTCTTAATGAAGAGATGAGAAAGAGTATGGAAACTCGTATCAATTTTTTAAAACAGAATCATGAAATTCAAATGTTTGATGAATTGAATGTGAAACATACGGTAATTCGTCGTGTTGAGATTTTAGAAGATCGTTATCGAATGGAGGTAGAAGTAATCTCTCGATATATGGATTATCGACTTGATGAGAATACTCGTCAAGTAAAAGCAGGGGATAATACTCATCGCATAGAGAAAAATAATTTGTTAGTTTTAGAAGAAAAGCGCAATCATAAATCGTTGGGGCTTGCTATTAAGTGTCCAAATTGTGGAGCTTCTATCAACTATAATCAAAGTGGTGTTTGTGAGTACTGTAAAGCACAGATGCCAAAAGAAGACTATGATTGGATTGTTACTTCTTGGAGTGAGAATTGATGGTATGAAGAAAAATATTTTCCTTTTTGGAGTTGGAATTTTTGTTTGTGCTTTATTGCTTTATGGTAACATTGCAATTAATCCAGTCTCTTTAGCAACAGATTCTGGATTCGATACTAGTTATGATAGTGGTGGAGGAAGTTCCTCTGGCTTTGATTCAGGATCTAGTAGTGGAGGCGGCGGGGGAGAACTTATTATACCGAGTTTTGAGGTTCTAGTTGTCATCAATGCTGTGATGTTTATTTTAACTGGTTATTGGATTTATAAATCTATAAAAAATAAGCAACCAAATGATATTTTGCCAATTTTAATCGTTATGATAATGGCGGATGTCTTTACTTGTCTTCTTTTCTATCAAATTTTAGTATTGGGAGTTATGTTTTCTATTGTCGTTGCCATTGCTAAAGTACAGGAAAAACATGAAAAAAAGAAGAAACAGAAAGACAAAGAAAAATATGAAAAATCATTAACGGATGAAGATCGAAAACTCTTAGAACTTGGATATAATATTTTTGTAGAAGTTCAAATGGCTTGGATGAATTTTGATTATGAAAAATTGAGAACCTTAGTAACGGATGACTTATATAATATGTATTCTAATCAACTACATACTCTAGAATTAAAAGGACAAAAGAATATGATGCATGACTTTGTCCTTGAAAATCGGAAAATCCTTTCTAAGAAGTTGGATGGGGATACGACTGTTTTAATAACAGAAATGGAAATTCATTTTTATGATTATATTGTTAATGAAAATTATCAAGTAGTACGCGGTACGAAAAATCGGAAAGTAGAGATGACGTATAAACTTACTTTTGTCTATAATGAGCAAGCAAAAGATGTTTGTCCACATTGTGGTGCGCAATTAAATGGTAAAAATATATGTGAATATTGTCATTCTACTATTCAATCAGTAGGTAATAATATGAAGTTAACGAAAAAAGAGGCTACGCATCAAAAGTAAAGAGGAGTATTAGGCAAAGTTGAAAATTTGCTTACAGGAAGTTTAGGAAACATTGTCTATGAAGTAAAATTTATGATATAATTTTGTTTAGTAAGGTAGTGATAGAATGGATGCAGTTGTTATATTGTTTTTAGTAGTAGTAATCATGTGTTGGGCATGTTACCGAAGAAATTTAGAGAAAGCAGCTTATGGAATTGCTTCGTTAGATTTAGCCCTTCGTATTTTTGCTTTTATTGCTTCCCAGTTAGGCAATAATGAAATTACCGCTTTTCTAGCGAAATTTCCAAATAGTCTGTTGGCGGTTGCGGACAAATATATGAATGGTATTCTCTACAGTTTAGTAGCATGGGTCTTTGTCTTATTGATGATGTATTTCTTATTTTTAATTATTCGAGTATTTTTTAGAAAATAAAATACTCTTTTTTATTGATAGAATACATTTGTTTGTGTTATAATGATAGAGGTGAGTCGTATGTATGAATATATTAAAGGATTAGTCACAGAAGTAGAAAGCACTTATATTGTAGTAGAAGCATTCGGTGTAGGGTATCTCATTTACGTTGCGAATCCTTATTCCTTTTCTGTGGCACAAGAAACAAAAGTATATGTTTATCAATTAGTGAGAGAAGATGAACTTAGCCTCTATGGATTTCATACGTTAGAGGAAAAACAACTATTTTTAAAATTAATTGGTGTAAAAGGATTGGGATGTAAGATGGCACTTCCAATGTTAGCGAGTGGTTCTATTGATGGAATAGAAGATGCTATTGAAAGAGAAAATATTCTCTATCTAAAGAAATTCCCTAAAATAGGAGATAAGGTAGCAAGACAGATTATTTTGGATTTAAAAGGAAAATTAGGACCAGCGCCTGCTACTTCTCCAGAACGCAATTTTGAGGAATTAGTAGAAGTCTTAGAGGGTCTAGGATATAAAACGGGAGATATTAAGAAAGTGCTTCCTCATATTCATCAAGAATTTACGATTGAAGAACAGATTAAAGAAGCTTTAAAACTATTATTAAAGTAAGGAGGGTCTATGGAGAATAGATTGATTACAGGAGAAAAATTAAAAGAAGATCAAACCGAAATGAATATTCGTCCAGAAGAATTAGAGGAATATATTGGTCAAAAAGAAGTGAAAGAAAATCTAGAGATTTTTATTAAGGCAGCAAAGTTGCGAGAAGAGCCTCTTGATCACGTCCTCTTATATGGACCTCCCGGTTTGGGAAAGACGACACTTGCCTATATTATTGCCCATGAATTAGGAAGTCATATTAAAACAACGAGTGGTCCTTCGATTGAAAAAAGTGGGGATTTAGCAGCTATTTTATCGAGTTTGGAACCAGGAGATGTCCTTTTTATTGATGAAATTCACAGAATTCCAAGGTTTATTGAGGAGATTCTTTATTCTGCTATGGAAGATTTTACGTTAGATATTATTGTTGGAAATGAGTCTAGTAGTCGGAATATTCGCATTGATTTACCTCCCTTTACTTTGGTCGGAGCAACAACGAGAGCAGGGGATTTGACAGGACCACTTCGTGATCGCTTCGGAATTGTTAACAAATTGAACTATTATACCGTAGAGGAATTAGAGCAGATTGCTAAAAGAACAGGAAAAGTTCTCGATGTCGAGATTGAGGATGATGCTGCCCATGAGTTAGCGAAACGAAGTCGTGGTACACCGAGAATTGTCAATCGTCTTTTTAAGCGAGTAAGAGATTTTGCGTTAGTTATGGGAAATGGCACGATAGACTTAAAGATTACCAAATTAGCGCTTGATAAACTAAAAGTAGATGGTTTGGGATTAGATGAAACGGATTATCATTTGCTCAAGTCCATTATTGAAAAATTTAATGGAGGACCAGTCGGTATTGAAGCGATTGCTTCTTCGATTGGGGAGGAGCAAACGACGATTGAAGATGTCTATGAACCTTATCTATTACAAACCGGTTTATTAAAGAGAACTTCTCGTGGAAGAATGGTTACGAAAAAAGCCTATGAACACCTTGGAATTCCTTATTCCGAGAAAGAAGACAAGTAAAGTTTCTTTGCTTGGTTTTTTTTTGGAAGTATGATATAATTTTAAGTGTTAGAAATTGAGGTTTAAGTATGTTTATCGGAAAGTATAATAAGTCAGTCATTATTACCTATCTAGGAGTAGTTTCTACGATGATTGGAATCTACTTTATTGTAGGGTTTGCATATCCCAAAATAACGGGTGCTATGGTATGTCTAATGATATCTGGTATTTGTGATATGTTTGATGGGAAAGTAGCACGTATGTGCAAAAATAGAACGTCAGAAGATGTAGAGTATGGAATTCAAATTGATTCTTTAACAGATATGATTTCTTTTATTGCCTTTCCGATTGTGACTTTATATGGGATGAGTATTTATTTTGATGTAGCGCTCAATCCTATTGCTACGGTATTAGCAGTGAGTTTATTTACGATTGCTGGCATTAGTCGTTTAGCGTTTTTTAACTTAACAGCCAATAGTGAAGAAGGACCTGTCAAGTATTATTCTGGTCTACCAGTAACCATGACTGCTATGATTTTTCCAGCTATCTATTTATTGCGTTATGTGTTATCAGCTTCCCTTTTTGTGAGTATTTATTTAGGAGTTTTCCTTTTAATATCATTCTTATTTGTCTACAACTTTAAAATTAAAAAGCCGAAAAAAACATGGTGGTACGCGAGTTGTACAGTGGCTGCTATCTTAATGACGATTATTCTGATTCTCTTAAAGGTGAAATAATGATTTATTTGCGAGAACAGGCATCGTATTGTCAAGAAGAAGAAAAAAAATCTCTTCTCTTTTTATACCATTGTGCTTTGGGGAGATGCTTTTTAAAAGTATTGACTGCGCCTTGGATTTCCAAAGTAGCAGGATGGTATTTAAGCAGTTCTTTATCCAAAGGAAGAATTCGTCGCTTTATTAGACAAAATGATATTGATATGACGCAGTATGAAGAGGAAAACTATACTTCTTTTAATGATTTCTTTATCCGAAAGATAAAAGATCAAGAACGAGTATTACCAAAAAAAGAAGAACAATTTATATCCCCAGCAGATTCAAGAGTACTCGTTTTACCTATTGACGAAAACAGTACTTTCTGTATTAAGAATGGGGAATATACATTAACAGAATTATTAAAGGATGCTTCTTTAGCGCAACAATACGCAGGAGGATATTGTTTCATTTATCGTTTGTGCGTAGATGATTATCATCGGTATTCCTATATTGATGATGGGAGAACTCTTTCGCATCAACATATTCCTGGCATTCTCCATACGGTTCAACCGATTGCCTTTCATAAAAATAAGGTCTTTTTAGAGAATACCCGTGAATATGATGTATTAAAGACTAAAAATTTTGGTACGATTGTGCAGATGGAAGTAGGAGCTTTACTCGTTGGTAAAATATGTAATCGAAAGCAGCGTTCTTTCCATCGGGGGGAAGAAAAAGGACACTTCTGTTTTGGAGGCTCTACTGTCGTTGTGTTAGTGGAAAAGGATAAAGTGATTCCACATCCTGATTTATTAGAAAATTCTGCTCGTGGCATTGAATCTAGAATTTATTTGTATGAGGTGGTGGGAAAAAAATATGATGTTTAGAAAAGCCGTCTTAATTATTCATGGTTTTGCTGGAGGAGTTTATGATGAAGAGAATTTGTTTTATCAATTAAACTCTCATTTGCGACTAGATGTCTATAACTTTACTCTTCCTGGGCATGAACGAAATTTATCACACGATATCGACTATCAAGATTGGATTCAATCGACTGAACAACATATTGAACTCTTAATTGATAAAGGGTATCGTTCTATCTATGTGGTAGGACATAGTATGGGAGGCCTTTTAGCGACGTATGCTGCTATGAAATATCCACAAGTGAAGAAACTGGTGTTAGCGGCGCCTGCTTTTCAATACTTAGATGAAGATACGAAATTAAAGGATAAAGTAGATACCATGTTAAAAAATGGACCATCCATTATTAAGACCTATCATGCTCATGAAATATTATCGAGAATTTTAAAAGTATCGGTACCTATGTTTTTAGAGTTTACTAAAATTGTGGAAAAATCACAAGAATGGCCTTCCCATGTGCGGGTACCAACTTTAATTTTTCAAGGGCTAAATGATGAAATTGTCCCTAAGACTAGTTCGGAATTTGTCTATGAACAACTACTAGGAAAAAAATGGTTGGTTTATGTAGAAGATGCTACTCATGATTTGTTTAAGAGTAGCAAAGAGAATTTTATTAATCGAGAGATTGAAAGTTTTTTCCTTTCCTCTCATTACCGAGCAAGTTCAATTAGAAAATGGTAGTAGGTGATTTATGAAAACAGATGATTTTGATTTTGAACTGCCAGAACGTTTAATTGCTCAGACACCTCTAGAACAAAGAGATGCCTCGAAGCTTTTGGTTTTACACAAAGAAACTGGACAGATAGAGCATAAGCATTTTACAGATATTTTAGACTATTTACAAAAAGGTGACGTTTTAGTTTTAAATGATACGAAGGTCATGCCAGCGAGATTATATGGAACGAAAGAAAAAACAAAGGCCGTCATTGAAATTTTGATGTTGAAAGAACAAAAACAGAATACTTGGGAATGTTTAGTTAGACCAGCCAAACGCATTCATGTAGGAGATGAAGTTACTTTTTCTCCTAAATTAAAAGCGGTTTGTACGAAAATAGGAGAAGAGGGAATTCGTTATTTCGAGTTTCTCTATCAAGGAATATTTTATGAAATATTAGAGGAATTAGGTGAGATGCCACTTCCTCCCTATATTCATGAAAAATTAAAGGATAAAGATCGGTATCAAACCGTTTATGCGAAAAATGTGGGAAGTGCGGCTGCACCAACAGCAGGTTTACACTTTACCAAAGAATTGTTAGAAAAAATACGTAAAAAGGGTGTTGAGATTGCATATGTTACTTTACATGTAGGGTTGGGAACTTTTCGACCTGTCAATGTGGAAGATGTAACGAAACATAAGATGCATAGTGAGTTTTACCAGATGAATAAAGAAACTGCCTCTCTTTTGAATCGAGCAAAAACGGAAGGTAAAAGAATTATTAGTGTGGGAACGACTTCGACTAGAACACTAGAAACAATTATGAAAACCTATCATCAATTTCAAGAATGTAGCGGATGGACGGATATTTTCATATATCCAGGGTATACATTTGAAGCTATCGATGCTTTAATTACCAACTTCCATCTTCCTAAATCTACGTTGCTGATGTTAGTAAGTGCCTTAGCAGGAAAAGAATACATTTTAAAGGCATATCATGAGGCAGTAGAAAAGGAGTATCGCTTTTTCTCTTTTGGGGATAGCATGTTTATTTGCAAATGATAGAATTAGTAAATCAATTATTACAAGAATGTTTATATGAGGATTTCAATGATGGAGATTTAAGTTTTTTACAATCTATGAGTCACATTGTTTTGAAACCTAGATATTATTTAAGAGAACAAATTTATCGTACGAAAATGGGATTGAATAAGTCCTTCGCGTTGACGCAAGACTTTCTTTCTCGCTTTCACGGTCCATATGGGGAGTACTTTGACACTTTAGTACGTCATGCCAAAATTCATGAACATGAACTTGATGAGGATGGTATTTCTTATATGGAAATAACAGAGGATGGAAAATTTATTGAGTTTTATCCTAACCAAACGATTGAGGATGCCTATACGCTCTCTCATGAGTGTATGCATAGTTGGAATTGTGATGAAGAAAATATTACGGATACTTGGTGTTTAATGACAGAATGTTTTTCTATTGTGATGGAGAGTCTACAACAAGATTATTTTCGGGCATCAAAAACGTTTTATCCAGAGTATCAAAAAAATAAAAGAGATACCTATTATGCTTTACGGAATAAAGCACTCATGATGAAGTTTGAGATGGAACTCATTGAATTTTATAGAATGTTTGGATATATCGATGAAGATTTATTGGCTCATATGTTCAAAGGAATGTCTCCTTTGGAACAAGAGTTAGCTTACGATGATTTAGAATGGATGATGAAAAATCACGATTTACATATTTATGCGTTATCTAGATATGTGGTTGGTGGAGTGCTAGCATCTCATATGCATCAACGAATCTTGAGTAAGAAAAGGAATATCCAAGAATTCATTGAGTTAAACGATTATTGTAATGAAATCTTGATGGAAGATGTTTTACGGTATTTGGATTTAGAGGTATTAGATGACGAGACTTTACAATTAAGTGGAAAGTCATTAGAACAATTGTCTTATCATTATCAAAAAGAATTAAAAAGTTTGTAAGGAGGAAAATATGAGAAATGTAGGAACGGTAGTAAGGGGGATTCGTACGCCTATTGTAAAAGAGCATGATGATTTAGCGCAAATAGTAGTGGATTCTGTTTTGGCAGCATCTCAATCCGAACCATTTGCTTTTCGGGATAGAGATATTGTTGCGATTACAGAGGCTGTTGTAGGAATTTCAGAGGGAAATTACGTTACAGTGGATGATATTGCTTCAGATGTTGCTCGCAAATTTCCAGAAAAGGAGGTAGGTCTTGTCTATCCTATTTTAAGTAGAAATCGTTTTTCTATGATTTTAAAAGGAATTGCCCGTGCGATGGATAAGATAACGATGTTACTTAGTTTCCCTGCGGATGAAGTAGGAAATGGTATTCTAGATGAAGAACGTTTAGAACAGAGTCCCTATCATTTAGGGGATACGTTAACTGAGGAAGTATATACGAAAGAATTTGGTGACTACAAGCATCCTTTTACAGGAATTAACATGGTAGATTTTTATCGAGATTTAATTCATGGAGAGAACTGTGAAGTAGAATTTGTTTTTTCGAATGATGCGAAAGCCATTTTACAATATACGAACCATATTATTAACTGTGACATTCATACGCGTTTGAAAACAAAAAAATATTTGGAATCTGCGGGAGCTACTATCTATGGACTATATGAGATTATGAATGAACCAATTGGAAATAGTGGATTTAATCCTACCTATGGATTATTAGGTTCTAATAAATCTACAGAGGAAAGATTAAAATTATTTCCAAAAAGTGGAGATCAGTTAGTGGTTGACATTCAAAATCGTCTACGAGAAGCAACGGGAAAAGAAATAGAAGTCATGGTATATGGAGATGGTGCTTTTAAAGACCCTGTTGGACATATTTGGGAATTAGCGGATCCTGTTGTATCTCCTGCCTATACGAAAGGACTAGAGGGAACTCCTAATGAAATTAAATTAAAATATGTATCTGATAATAAATTCGCTAATCTTCGTGGAGAGGAATTAAAAGAGGCTATTAAAGAAGAAATCCGTGAAAAAGATAGCAATCTCAAGGGAAGTATGTTATCTCAAGGAACGACACCAAGAAGAATTACGGATTTAGTGGGATCTCTTTGTGACTTAACGAGTGGTAGTGGAGATAAAGGTACTCCAGTAGTATATATTCAAGGATATTTTGATAATTTAGCGAGTGATTAGACATGCATAAAGTGATTGTAATCTGTGGGCCGACAGCAGTTGGAAAAACGAAAATGAGTGTAGAACTAGCAAAAAGATTAGATGGGGAAATTATCAATGCTGATAGTACGCAAGTCTATCGTGGTATGAATATTGGGACAGCTAAAGTAACAGAGGAGGAAAAAGAGGGGATTGTTCATCATCTCTTTGATATCAAGGACGTAGAAGAAGACTATACTGTTTATGATTATCAACGGGATTGTCGAATGTGGATAGAAGATATATGGAAAAGAGGAAAGACTCCTATCTTAGTAGGAGGAACCGGTCTCTATATCAAAGCGGCTCTTTATGATTATCAATTTCAAAAAGAGGAAACTACTTACTCTTTTGATAATCAATCTTCCGAAGAACTTTATCAACAATTAAAAAAAATAGATCCCGAAACGGAAATCCATCCTCATAATCGAAAACGAATAGAACGAGCTCTTACCCATTATTATCACACAGGAACAGTAATCGGAAAAGAAAAGTCAGATACTTTGCTTTATGATAGTATTTTTATTGGACTTACTACAGATAGAGAAGAGTTATATGAACGCATTAATAAGCGTGTCTATCAAATGTTAGATGAGGGATTGGAGCAGGAGGCACGATTTTTCTATGACAAAGATTGTCGTAGTAAAGCTGTGTTAACTCCTATTTGCTATAAAGAATTATTCTCTTATTTTGACGGAAAAATAACGAAAGAAGAAGCAATTGACCTTATCCAGAAAAATAGTAGACATTATGCGAAGCGGCAGTATACTTGGTTTCGTCATCAATTACCGGTAGAGTGGTTTGACGTTGACTTTGAAAATTTTTCTCATACGGTAGAAAGTGTTTATAAACGAATGAAAGAGTTACAAAAATAACTCTTTTTTTGTGGATGCGAAAGTTATGAAAATTCAAGGAAAGACTAGTCATTTCTCAAA
>CANRDB010000021.1 GCA_947629315.1 uncultured Bacilli bacterium | reverse complement strand
TGTAAAATTTGACAAAAAAATAACCATTTTATAATGGTTTCCAAAGATTTCCTATTTTAAAACTGATAAATTCCCGGATTTGTCTGCTCAGTCCTGCGGCCTCTAGTTATGAATACTTTAAAAATTTTGAAGAAAAAGGAAGGGCATACAAAATTTTGGTAAAAAAAGATTAAACCATTTACAAAAAAAAAAGAATATGTTACAATGAAATTGTATTCATAGAAGAGGGTGATGTGATTTGGACGAAACGAAAGTGTATGATTCATCTGAATTCCAAGATGCTATGATTGCACAAGTAATTAAAGAAGTATCACAAATATTAGAAGAAAGAGGATATAATGCTATTAACCAGATAGTAGGATATCTGATGAGTGGAGACCCTGGATATATTTCTAGTCATAAAGAGGCTAGAAGTAAATTGACGAAGTTTGAAAGGACCAAAATCTTAGAAGTATTAGTAAGAGATTTCTTAAAAGAATGAGGTATTTAGGTTTAGATTTAGGAACTAGAACACTTGGTATTTCTATTAGTGATATAACAAAAACAATCGCCACAACTTTGAAGACGATTCGGTTTGTAGAAGGAGATTATGAATCTCTTTTACAACCATTACAAGAAATGATAGAAGAATATCAAATTACGAAGATTGTTTTGGGATTCCCCAAGAATATGAATAATAGTATAGGAGAACGGGCAGAAACTACTTTAGCTTTTCAAAAGTTATTGATGGAACACTTTCCGGTAGAAGTCATCATGCAAGATGAAAGATTATCGACAGTGGAAGCGACTAACTATATGATAGAAGCAGATCTCTCTCGAAAAAAGAGAAAAAAGAAAGTAGATGCTCTAGCAGCAAACATTATTTTGCAGACCTATTTAGATAAAGAAAGAAGAGAAAGAGAGGATTAATTATGGAAGAAGAAAGCAAGATGACATTTAAAGTAATCAATGATGAAGGAAAAGAAGTAGAGTGTGAGGTATTATTCACTTTTGAATCTGATGAGACAAAGAAGAATTATATCGTTTATACGGATAATACTTTAGATGATGAGGGAAATACGAAAGTATATGCATCTATCTATAATCCAGATGAAGATGAGACGAAATTAATGCCAATTGAAACAGATAAAGAATGGAAAATTATTGAGACAATTTTAGAGGAATTACAAAACGAGATTCAAGGAAATGAACCAGCAACAGAAGAGTAATTTTTACTCTTTTTTCTTGTAGTGAAATAAAGTGAAGAAAGCAATTTTAATCTTCCTTGCTACGATTGTATTTTTTCTAATTGTTGTCTTAATTAGTTTTTATTTATATAAAGAAGCTTTAAAACCAGTAGGGGGTTCTCATGAAACCGTTGTCACTTTTGAAGTAACGAGTGGTTCTACTTACACTAGTTTAGTAGATGATTTATATGAGAAAAAGTTAATTCGTTCTAAGGTTGCCTATCGCATCTATTTACGGCTACATGAACCAGTGGCTTCTCTACAACCAGGAATTTATGATTTGAATTCCGGTATGAGTGTAGAGGAAATTATCGAAACTCTAGGCGGTATTGGAAAACCAATCGTTAGTATAACGATTCCAGAAGGAAAAAATATTCCTCAAATTGCTGCTATTATTGCGAAGAATACTAATCATACCGAAGAAGAGGTTTATGATCTTTTGAAGAATGAAGATTATCTTCGTAAGATAATGGAACAGTATTGGTTTTTACAAGAGGATATTCTCGATGAAAATATCTATTATCCATTAGAGGGTTATCTCGCACCAGATACCTATTATTTCGATAGTAAAGATGTGGCAATTGAAGATATTTTTGCTTCTATGTTAGACCAAATGGCTGTAACACTAGAAGAATATGAAGGAGAATTAGAGCGTACTTCTTATAGTGTTCATGAAATATTGACACTAGCTAGTATGGTGGAATTAGAGGCTGTGACAGCGGATGATCGAAAGATGGTAGCGGGCATCTTTTATAACCGTCTGCAAGCGGGAATGAGTTTAGGAAGTGATGTCACGACTTACTATGGTGCCCAAGTACCATTAGGAACTAGAGATTTATTGCAAGCCGAAATTGAAGGGGAGAATGCCTATAATACAAGGACACAGTCTATGGCTGGAAAATTACCAGTAGGACCAATTTGTAACCCTTCTAAGATTTCTATTCGTGCGGTTCTTCATCCAACCGAAAGTTCTTATTATTTCTTTGTTTTTGATAAGAATGGAAAAGCCTATTATCATGAAACAAACGATGAACACGAAAAACAAGTACAAACATTGAAAGAGAATGATTTATGGATAGAATTTCCGAGTTAAAACAGTATGCGAGAGAACACCATGTGCCTATCATGCAAGATGAGGGAATCACTTTTATCTGTGATTATATCCGAAAACACCATAGTAAACACATTCTAGAAATTGGAAGTGCGATTGGGTATTCCGCTATCTGTTTTACGAGTGTCAGTCAAGATGTGGTAGTTACGACTATCGAACGAGATGACGAGATGTACCAAGAAGCGTTAAAGAACATTCAAAAGAGTGGGTTAGAAAACCGGATTACCATCATTCATGGAGATGCGAACGAAGTAATCGTAGAGGGGAAATATGACGTAATCTTTATCGATGCCGCTAAAAGTCAGTATCAAAAGTTTTTTGAAAAATATCAAGAGAACTTGAAAGCAGAGGGAGTCGTCATTACCGATAATCTTTCTTTTCATGGAATGGTGGAAGATATCTCCCTAACCCATAATCGCAATACGAGACAACTAGTGAGAAAAATTCAAAGTTATATTGAGTTCTTAAAACAGAATGAACAGTTTGATACGACATTCTATTCCCTTGGAGATGGCATTTCCGTTAGTAAAAGAAAAATTGATGAAAAGAATTAGAGTAGGAAGATTATTCCTACTTTTTTGACATTTGAGGATATTATGATATAATACCCCTCCAAGGGGGAAAAGAGATGGGATATATTTATTTAATGGACACTAAAATTCCTGTACCAGAAGACTATGATTCCTTGCCTTTGTTTCGAGAAATTTGTGAAAATTCTGTGGTGCATTTCGATCAATCCTATACAGATGGTGTTTTGGCATGGTTACAAGAAGAAATGCGAAAAACACTAAAAAGGAGAGGGGTCTTTTTTACTCCTATATTTTCCAATCTCTCTGTGACTTTTTTTAAAGGAATTTATATCAATGAACCTGAACAATCTTTTTTTCCAGAAAGAAATATGATTGCGATTGGAATATCTAGAGGGGCAAATGGCAATGAGTCCGATTTACAGCGCACCCTTCTTCATGAAGGGACACATGCGTGTATGGCAGATCCCAGAAAAGTGGGAATGGCTATATCGGAGGGACTCGCATTACTAATGGAAGAATGGTGGTGTAAGTCCTATGGCATTCGGGTTCAAAGAAGTTGGTATCCGCCACATTATCAGTTTAGTAAGAAATTGATTTTGTCCATTTTAGCGAATGTTTATGAGGGAGACGAAGAAAGACTAGTGATGTCCTTACAAAAGGGAAAAGAAGATATCTTTTTGCAAGATATGGATCATTACAGTAAGAGCCATCACCTATTTTGGAACAGTGAATTTTTTACGGTTTTTTCTTCCATCCTATTCTGGGCTAAGCAAGATCCAAAGAACTTGTTTGATACGTATCATGTAAGTGCCTCTGTCAAACGATTACAAAAAGAAATGATTCATTCTTTTCACCGACCAAGTCGTGTTCTTTTGAACTATCAAGGAATCTGTGAAGAGATTTCCCAAATTTTATATGAGATGCAAGAACAGGAGTGTCCTTTTGCGATTTTTCGAGCTACTTTTGAAAAAGAACTAGGGGAGTTGTGCCAAGAAGATTCTCAAAAATTTCAATCGATGGAAGAAATTCTTACGGTTTATCATCAAACTTGTGATATCGTTGGTTGTACGAGTCCTAGTGCATTTACGAAAAGATTACTGCGATAAGTATTCTTTTTCTTTTCTCTACTTATACTTTTTGAAAATTGATGATATAATGAATAAAAGTAGACGAAGCGTTCATTCTTTGATATAATGTGTTAGTCAGCAAAAGAAAGGAGTTATATGAGTAAGATTAGAATGTTTGCCCTTGGTGGGTTAAATGAAGTTGGAAAAAATATGTACGTTGTCGAAGTAGACCGTGACATATTTGTATTTGAAGCGGGATTAAAATATGCGGATGATAGTCTTTTAGGAATTGATTATATTATTCCCAATTATGACTATTTAATAGAACATAAAGATAGAGTGGTTGGTATTTTCATTACCCATGGACATGATGAGCAGATGGGTGCTTTAGCGGATATGTTAGTGGATTTAAAAGATGTACCAATCTATGCAACCAAATTTACACTAGATATTATCGAACAAGATTTAATGGAGGAAGGAATTACAGATGCGAAGTTGGTAGAACTACAACTTCATAAGAAAGTGAATTTTGGAAAGAATAGCATTTTTCCAATTCGTGTATCGCATTCTATTCCAGATTCTGTTATGTATGTTCTTTATACAGAAGATGGAGCTATTGTATTTACAGGAAATTATGTGTTTGATCCATCGATGATGGATGCCTTTGGTTCTGATATTGGTAAGATTGCTTATGTTGGAAAGCAAGGAGTTTTATGCTTATTAGGAGAATCTGTTTATGCTACTAAGAATGGTTTTACTTGTCCGAATCATCGAGCTTGTGATATTATTCGGGAAGTTCTCAATAAACATGAGGGAAGAATTTTAGTCAATATTATGCAAGCTCAAATTTTCCGTATTCAAGAATTGTTAGAAGAAGTGAAGAAGACGGATCGCAATGTCGTGATTATGGGAAAGAAACTAGAGAATATTATTTTAAAAGCGATTGATTATCACTATATTTCTTTTGATAAAAATCGCATTAAAAATATTCATCATGTAGGAGATCCTGGTATTATTGTAATTGTCTCTAATGAACGAGAAGTTCCTTATTCTAATATGAAGAGAATTATTCGAGGATATGATAAGTTTATTACGTTAACAGAGGAAGATACCGTTGTCTTTGCTTCTCCTATCTACGATAGCATTGAGGTAACTTCTACACAGATTTTTGATAGTATTGCGAAAATAGGATGCAATTTAGTAGTGTTATCGAAAAAACAATATCGTTCTCCTCATGCTTCGAAAGAGGATATTATGATGATGATTAGTATGCTTCAACCAAAGTATTACTTTCCTATCATCGGAGAATATCGGGAACAAGTGGAGAATGCCCATTTAGCGTATCGATTAGGAATGCCAGAAGAGAATGTCTTCTTAAAACTCAATGGCGATATCATTACCTTAGAACATGGTAACTATGTAGAGGAAAATGAGAAAATCAAAGTAGATGAAATCTTAATCGATGGGAAACAAGCGGGAGATGTTGGCGATTTGGTTTTAAAAGACCGCGAACTATTAGGAGAAAATGGCATTGTCATCGTTACTACGACAGTGGATAAGGCGACCAAGAAGATATTAGCGGGACCAGAGATTTTAACGAGAGGATTTATTTATGTCAAAGATAATAGTGATTTGATTGAGGAAGCCTCTAAGATTTCTCTTGAGGTTATCGCCAGTGCGACGAACCCTAATTATGTAGATTTTAACAAGGTAAAAGTAGGAATTCGGGAGAAATTAGGAAAGTACTTTTTCCAAGAAACTTCTTCTAAACCGATGATTATTGTTGTTGTTCAAGAAGTATAAAATGATTTTATACTTTTTTCTTGCTATTTCCTAATCAGTTTTGTTATAATAGAAAGCATATAAATCTTGGGGGCTATGCATATGAAGAGAATCAATATCCAGTGGAAGAATTTAGATTTAGTGTCTACTACAACCTTAAAAGGAAAGAAATTAGCGAAAAAAGAACTGATGATTTCTGTCAATAGTATCTGCTTTTTAAACCTTATGTCTCTTTCGTTCCAAAAAAAGGATAATCGTTATGCAGCTTCAGGAATGCTTTCCTTAGCTAGAGAATGGATTCATGAGAAAAAATAC
The DNA here is from genome assembly GCA_947629315.1 of uncultured Bacilli bacterium. Classification (GTDB taxonomy): domain Bacteria; phylum Bacillota_I; class Bacilli_A; order RF39; family UBA660; genus UBA5578. The sequence goes on along the minus strand of CANRDB010000021.1, from coordinate 19,070 downwards.
GAAGAGGCTGAAGCTTTGTTGGACCAGGTATCTTCCTACTGGCCTCATTCAAGTTCTCTTTTGTTTGCCAAATTTGTGGTGAGTTTGTTTTTAGGAAAAGAATCTTTTCCTTACCTAGAAGAGTCTATTTTATCGAGTTCTTCTTTTGATTCTTCTTTTTCGTATCGACTTTATGTAGAACTTTTTGGAAAAATGAAGGAAGAATATGATACCATTCCTCTTTTGGAGGTATTGCCGCCAGAGCTTCCCATTGTGGCATTGAATGAGAATTCTTATAATGGTAAGTATTTAGCGTTTTTAAAATTTGTTCAGGAAGAAGATTGGAAATCTGCCTTAGAAAAACTTCATGAGTGTGAGCAGATGAAACCGGATTTAGAGGATTTAGAGATTACGGAAAAACTCGTTGACATTTGTCTAGAACAGCAAAGAAAAGCCATCGAATTAGAGAAGAAACAAGATAAAGAATTAGAAAAGAAACGAATTGATGTGTTTTTAGGATACGTCAAAGAACGGGATATCAAAAGTGCGAAAGAACAACTTCTCTCTATCCTTGCTTACCGAGAACTAGAGGGTAAGAATAACTATACGTATCATTTATTCCTAGAATTGTTAGAGACGATTGAACAAGTTCAACAGGATATGACTTATGAAGTTTTATCGGTAGCCTATGATTATCAAAAAGAGAAAGATGCTTTCTATACCTTTCAAGAAGCGATTTCTGTAGGGGACTTTCCTAAAGCATGGCAATGTGGTAAAAAGTGTAAGACGAAAGTATTAGATTCCGAACATCCCAAATTAAAAGTGGGCGTTTATGTAGACTTGCTACAGTATCTATTCGATTGTTTAGAAGAGCGTCAAAAAGAGATGGAAAACATCTATCAAATTGTAGAAAGCAATATTCAAAAAGGACACTATACACATGCCTTAGAACTTTATCAGATTCATAAAGAAGGTTTGAAAATTTATCAAGAAAAATTATTAATTTCTTTATTTCAGGCTGGTATTGCGATTGAAAAGAACGTAAAAAGGGAAGAAGAAGAGGAAGAACCATATGAAGCCATTGAGGAAGAATTAGAGGAAATTCCTTTGGAAGTTCAAAACCAAGATGCGATTGTAGAAGAAGAGATTCAAGAAAAATTAGAGGAGATTTCTCGTTGTCGAGAGGAACAAGAAGAACCAACGGATTCCTCTTCATCTTCCAAACCAGAAGAGGTAGAAGAGACATCCTTGGAAGAGGAGAAAGAATTGGTAGCGGAAACTTTCCTACCTAAGATGGTGTTGGGGTCTAAACCAAAAGAGACAACACTATATCCAGTAGAACCTCTATTACCCCATGCGATTCCTTCTCATGACTTCTTTAAAAAGTTTATTCAGTATTATCATGTGGGGGCCTGGGAAGAAGCTCGCTATTGGCTCAATCAATATGATCAATTGTTACACGCTAATCAACTTTCCAAAAGATTAGACCAGTTTTATTATCAAATAGAGATTGCCTATATGGATATGTTAGAGTCTCCAACTGTTGTTGGAAAAAAAGAAGAAGTGTATGCCTATGCTTATAGTTGTATGAGAAGTCATGATTATGAGAGTGCGTTAACCTATTTAGATTACTATGATCGATTAGATACCACCAGAAATAATAAAGGATTGATTTTAAAAGGCTATGTTGAAAGTAAAATGGGAAATTATGAGGAAGCTATCCAGGATTTCATTGCAGCGAATGCGATGTCACCTGATCCCGATGCTTACTATTTTTTAGGAGAAATTTATTATCAAGAGAAGAAGTGGAATGATGCAATTTTTTGCTATTTGATGTATAATGAATTTTATCCGAAAGAACGTGTAGATACCTATTTAAATTTATCGGAGTGTTATCACAAGAAAGGGAATTTAACACGAACTCTTCGGTACTTACATATTGCGGATTTAATCAATGAAGAACAAAATTTAGGACTTCATTTACAACATCGCATCAGTAAGATTCAAAGACTTTTAGATCAGATGAAAGAAAAACAAGAACAGTCTAAAGAATAGAATGATAGGTGAAAAAGAATAATGGAAACATTCGAAAACCAACTAGAAGAATTAAAAGAAAAATATTGGAAGACAGTAACTACGAAAGAATTGTTAGCAGCAGGATTTTCTAGGTACAAAATTACCCAATTAGTGAAGACGAATGTCCTAACGAGAGATAGCCGTGGACAGTATTATTTTACGAAGAATGATGTTCATGCTAGAAAAGCATTTAACCATTTTATCCAAAGTATTTTAAGATATCGAAATTATGAACGTGCTTATGAAGATTTAAGGGAAAACATTCAGTTTCAGGAAACTGATCAGTATGATAATCATACGATTTTGTACGTAAAGATGCTAGAGATACTACTAGGTTCTCCCTCTCCATCTTCTCTTTTAGAGAAACTACATTATGATGAGAGTAGGGATGAATGGGAGACTTCGGTTTGTCCTTATTATCTTCCCTTTAAAAAAGCCTTGGAAGAAGAAAATTATAAAGAGGCCTTAAGAATTGTTAGAGACCACCGAAAAGAGGAATTAGAGACAATGGGAGAGGTCATGATGCGTACGAGATTATGGTATCAATTGATGAATGAAATCTACTATGTCTTTTCCAAAACTAATCCTGAGATGTTTGATTCGCCATCACCTATCCAACAGTCTTCTTTTTACATGAAGTGTTATTATGATTTAAAGGAGGCTATCGAACAAGAACAATATGATGTTGCTTTAACGGTAATTACCCGTATGAAGCCGATAGCAATAAGAGAAAATAAGAGAGATTTAGATAGATTAGAGGATGTTCTTTCTTGTTATCAAACCCTTTGTAAGGAAGATATCATCTTAGAAGCCAATGTCTATCAAAAGAGGAGTCGTTATTCAGATACATACTATGAAGTGGCCATGGATGAAGGAGACTATCTGACAGCCTATGAAAGTTTACCAATCTATAGTAGGGATGATTCTCATGGAAAACTTCGAGCGCTCATTGTTCAGGTCTTAGAAAAAATTTATCATATGAATCAGGAGCGTGTTCAAAAAAGAAAAGAGAAAGTGAAAGAGTTCAAGAAACAGGAAAAAACATTCCAAAAGCAATCCTTAGATGAAATTACTCAACTGGTTTCTTATCAATTTACACAAGAAGAATTAGAAGAGATGATTTTGAATCGTCAATATCAAGAATTGAGACAATACCTTTCTCTTTATTTTCACACCCATTCGGAAAAAGAGAGAGTCTTTGTCATTGTCTCCAAGTTACTTTCTTGTTATCAAAAATTGACCAGTTCAGTACCTTACTGTGAGGAAAAAAATACTACGTATGAGTATGACCGGACAAACATTTTTAAGTATTTTTATGAGGCATTGCGAAATCGTGATTATCGTTTAGCGTGTTCTTTAGCAGAAGAATGTGAAGAGATAGAAGAAAGGCGTTCTAACCGATTTCATGAGTTTCCTAGTTATCGTTTCTTGCTAGAGGATATTGTGATTGCTCTTGATGAATATGAATATCTACAAGAAGAAAAGAAGAAAGCCCAGGCCTTTGAAGAACAAATAAGATCTTATTTGTTCCATCAAGGAGATTATCAAGATGAGGAATTAGAAGCATTTTTATGTCTCCTCCAAGAAAAAGCACAGGATACTACCATGAAAGAAGAGGAGCATCTGATGGTGAATGAAACGATTCATCTTCTAGAGATGATGTTTCAGATGTTAGGTGCAACAGGGGAGGTATTCGATTACTTTAAAATGGAAGAGTATCCAGAGAAGACATTAGAAGAACAATATCATCATGCTTTTCAAGTAGGGGATTTAGCGACTGCTTTTCAATTGTTGAATAGTCCAACATGGATGAAAGAGACCGCTCGCAATCCTTATCGTCGATATTATGAAGTTCATAAACGTCTGTTATGGACTTTCAAAAGACGCTTTGAGAAAACAAATGTAGAAGAGGAACTTCCTATTTTGGAAAAAGAAACTCCTCTTTTGGAAGATTTACAAAGAATACGTTCTTATGTGAAAAATAACGATTTCGTTGGTGCTTATCGTTATTATAAGGACCATGCTGTATCCGTCAGTCCGGAATTAACTGTATATATGGAAACGATTCTTTCTTTCTTGAAAGAACAAGAATGGAAAAAATCCATCAGTGTCTATCACCAATTCTTACAGAATAAAAGAGCAGGATTTTATGAAGATGCGAAAAAATCTTTGCAAGAGTATGAAGAATTGATTCAAGGAAAATCTTACGCTCGCAATTTAGATTATCAATACGAGCGATTGGCAGTCGACCAACAACAAATAAAAAGACCTCATTTTGCGGAGGAAGAGCGATTATTTGATTTGGCTTATCACCAATATCTTGAGGGTAACTTTCAAGATTGTTATCAACTTACGACAACGTATATTGATACTGTTTCGGGAGAATCTAAGGGATACCTATTGCGCGCTAGATGTCTAGAAAAATTGAAACGTTATGAGGAAGCAAAAAAGGATTATGAGACTTCTTTACAATATATCCATAACCCAAGTGCTTATACTCATTTAGGAAAACTAGCTTACCGTGAACAAAATTATCAGCAAGCAAAAGAGTATTTTGAATCTTATGAGGAACGTAGTCCTAGACAAAATGTCTCTAATCTTAATCTGTTAAGAGATACTTATTTACAGTTAGGGGATCTTCCAAAAGTGAAACAATATACGAGAATTATTACCGAAGTAACAGAACGACAAAAAGAGGAATAACCCTCTTTTTTAGTTCTAGAAGATTAGACAATTGCACAATCTAAAATTTAAGTATTGACAAAATAGGGATATTGAAATATAATTAGTACATAAGCGTTTTGACGAAGGAAAAGTAGTAGGAAATACGAATGAAAGCGAGTTAGGTATGGTGGAAGCTAACGATTACGATTCCTAGGAAGAACACCTTCTAGTTGTTAAGTCGAAAGGGTTCGAGTAGATTTAATCGGAAGTAATCCGTTATCACGTTACACGATTTTTTTTGAAATCGAGTGAGTGGCCAGAAATATGGCAATTTGGGTGGTACCGCGGATTTAGTTCGTCCCAGAAGAGGACGATATTATTCATTGCTCAATTAGCTCAGTTGGTAGAGCATCCGGCTGTTAACCGGCAGGTCGTAGGTCCGAGTCCTACATTGAGCGCCATTTGCCTGATTAGCTCAGTTGGTAGAGCATCCGGCTGTTAACCGGCAGGTCGTAGGTCCGAGTCCTACATCAGGCGCCATTCGTTAATAAATAAGTCCTTCAGGACTTATTTTTTATTATAAGGAGGAAATATGGAAAAACGATTTACAAGGGAAATGGTAGATGACTATGCAGATAAATTACTGATAGGTCTAACCCCAGAGGAAAACAAGATGGTATTGGATGAATTTGATGTGATTGATGCCCAAATTGACATTATCAATGAGATTCCAGGAATCGAAGAAGTAGAACCGATGGCTCATTGCTTAGATGACTTTGTCTATGAGTTACGAGAAGATGAAGAGGAAGAATCTATTCCTATCGATGATGCTCTTTTAAACTGTGATGACTATGTAGGTTCTGAAATTAAAGTACCAAAGGTGGTGGGATAATATGATGGAGAAAGGATTAGTAGAACTTCATGAAGCATTGAAAAGTGGAAAAGTAAGTTCGCAAGAATTAGTCGAAGAATCTTTAAAGAAATCCAAAGAAGTTCAAGAAAAATATAATGCTTTTGTAACAATATTAGACGATGCGAAAGGAACGGAAGTAACAGAGGATATTCTTTCCGGAATTCCTTATGGAGTGAAAGATAACTATAGTACAAAAGGAATCTTAAGTACCGGGTCTAGTAATACGTTAAAAGATTATGTTCCATTTTTTACAGCGACCGCGATTGAAAACTTATCACGCCATGGTGCGGTTCCTGTCAATAAAACGGTTCTAGATGAATTTGGAATGGGAGGAACAGGAACTACTGGACATACTGGTATCGTTAGAAACCCTTGGGATAAAACGAGAATGTGTGCAGGATCGAGTGCGGGTTCTGCCTGTGCAGTAGCAGCCGGTGTTTATCCTTATGCCACAGGTTCTGATACGGGAGATTCTATTCGTAAACCAGCCGCTTATTGTGGAATTGTTGGATATAAACCTACTTATGGTATGATTTCTCGATATGGTCTTTTTCCATTTGCTTCTAGTTTAGATCATTGTGGAGTTCTTACTCGTAGTGTAGAAGATGCAGCGATTGTCGTAGATGGTATGAAAGGAATCGATCGGTACGATATGACTAGTTGGGATTCTAGTGATATTCATCTTTATGATTCTCTTAAGAAAGATATTCGTGGTATGAAAGTATGTACGATTAAAGAAATCGTTGATATTTCTATGTATCCAAATGCTTCTCAAGAATTAAAAGAACATTTAGAAAACTTCCATCAGACATTAGAACATTTTAAAGAATTAGGTGTTGAAGTAGAAGAAGTATCTGTTGATTCCACTCTTCTCAATGCGGAACCATCCGTTTATGTCGTTATTTCCTGTGCGGAAGCAACTTCTAATATGTCTAACTTAACAGGAATTGTCTTTGGACCTAGAGCGGATGCCGATAACTATATCGATATGATGAAAAAATATCGTACAGAAGGTTTTTCTCCTTTGATTAAGAGAAGATTTGTAATCGGTTCTTATGTATTACAAGCCGAAAATAAGAATCGTTATTTCTATAATGCCCAAAGAGTTAGAAGATTGTTAGTGGATCGTTGGAAAGAGATTTTTAAGACTTATGATGCCGTCATTTTACCAGTAGGTAGTGGTCCTGCGAAAAAGTTTGATGATGATAAAGATATTCTAGATAAGAATACCGCTGTCTTAGAAGAACATTTACAGATTGGAAACTTTGGAGGATTTCCTTCGATTACGATTCCAGATGGATTTGTCAATCATTTACCAGTTGGTATTAATATTACGGGAAACTGTTATGAAGATTCCAAGGTATTAAATATTGCTTATGCTTTAGAAAGTACGATGCCTTATAAAAATCAAGTAGCAAAGGAGGAAAACTAATGGAAGATTATCAAGTATTAATCGGTTTAGAGATGCACTGTGAAATTAGTAAAACCAAAACCAAAGTTTTCTCTAGCGCGAGAAATGGGTATAGTGAAGAAGCTAATTCCTTTATTCGACCACTCGATATGGGATTTCCTGGAACTTTACCTGTTGTCAATAAAAAGGCGGTAGAAATGGCTTTAAAAGCAAGTATGATTTTAGGGTGTCAACAGCCAGAATATATGTATTTTGAAAGAAAGAATTACTATTATCCAGATATGCCTAAAAACTTTCAAATTACGCAAGAAACGAAACCAATTCCGGTTGGAATTTATGGTTCTTTAACCTATGATTTTAATGGGGAAAAGAAAACTGTTCGGATTAATAATATCCATCTAGAAGAAGATGCCGCTAGCCTAGATCACTATCCTAGTTTTTCTACCATCGATTATAACCGTGCGGGAGTTCCACTCCTCGAATTAGTGACCGAACCAGATATGCATTCTGCTGAAGAAGCAGTAGCGTTCTTAGAAACGATGCGGTCTATTTATCAGTACGCAGAAATTAGTGATGCGGATAGTAGAAAAGGACAAATCCGTTGTGATGTTAATGTCTCTATCATGGATAAGGGAAAAGATCCAAAAGACCCAAAGAACTGGGGAACAAAAGTAGAAATTAAAAATGTGAACTCTTTTGGAGGGGTTCGAGATGCGATTAATTATGAAATTGATCGTCAAATTGCTCTCAAAGAAGATGGAACTTATGATGAGATGCAACAACAGACTCGTCGTTGGGATGAAGATACTTTTACAACTATCTATATGAGAAGTAAAGTTGATGCGATTGATTATCGTTACTTTGTAGAACCAAATATTCCTAAATATAGAATTAGTGAAGAATGGAAAGAGTCTATTCGGAAAAGTATTCCCAAATTAGCGAGTGAACGAAAAGAGATTTATCAATCGGAATATGGTCTTTCCGAATATGATGCGAAAGTATTAATCAAAGAAAAACCAGTATCTGATTACTATGAAAAGACCATTGCTTTAGGAGCTGATCCAAAAGGTGCTGCTAACTGGATTACTAGTGTTATTCTAGGATATTTAAATAAAGAGGAAATGGAAATCAAAGATCTATATTTAACTCCTAGAATGTTAGTGGATATTATGGATATGGTTCGGGATGGAAAAATTTCTTCTAAACAGAGTAAAGAAGTGTTAAATAAAGTGTTGGAAGAAAAGAAGACTCCAAAAGAAATTGTGAAAAAATTAGGTGTTACGCAAATCTCTGATGATAAGACCATTCGGGATATTGTTGTCAAACTATTGGATGAACATCCTGATTTAATTGAGGATCACCGGAAAGGAAAAAATACATTTGATTTCTTTGTTGGACAAGTGATGAAAGCAACGAGAGGTCAAGCCAATCCAAGTTTAACAGCTGAAATTATACGGGATGAAATGGATAAGAGATAAAGTGATAGAAAGAGGCGATAATATGATAGTAGATTTAAGAGATATTTTTCGAGATGAGAACCAATTTTTAGGACAAGAAGTAACCGTACAAGGATGGATTCGCAATCATCGAAAACAAAAAGAATTTGGCTTTTTAGATTTCTCAGACGGTACTTGTTTTGAACATTTACAAATTGTCTATGATAATACACTGCCAAACTTTGAAGAAATTACGAAGATTCATATTGGAAGTGCGGTCTCTGTAACCGGCATTCTTGCGTCTTCTCCTAAAGAGGGACAAACCGTAGAATTGCAACTTCAGTCATTTACTTTGGAGGGGGATGCCCCTGAGGATTATCCTATTCAGCCGAAAAGACATACGAGAGAATTCTTAAGAGAAGTTGCTTATCTTCGTCCTCGAACGAATTTATTTCAGGCAGTTTTTCGAGTAAGAAGTGTCGCAGCGCATGCTATTCATGAATATTTTCAAGAGCGGGGATATGTCTATTTTCATGCTCCTATTATTACAGCAAGTGATTGTGAAGGAGCAGGAGAGATGTTTCAAATAACGACTTTAGATTTAGAACGTGTCGCATCATTAGGAACTGTCGACTATGAAAAAGATTTCTTTGGTAAGAAAGCTTCTCTAACGGTATCTGGACAATTGCAAGCAGAGACATTCGCTCTTGCCTATAAAAAAACTTATACCTTTGGACCGACTTTTCGAGCTGAAAATTCCAATACGAAAACACATGCCTCTGAATTTTGGATGATTGAACCAGAGATTGCGTTCTGTGATTTAGAGCAAGATATGGATATTATGGAAGAGATGTTGAAATACGTAGTCTCTTATGTATTAGAAAAATGTCCGAAAGAAATTGCATTCTTTGATGGCTTTGTGGAAAAGGGATTACAGGAAAAATTAACGAAATTAGTCAATAGTCATTTTACGAGAATTGATCATGAAGAAGTTATCTCCATTTTAAAAAAGGCAGATGTGAAGTGGGAATTTGAACCAGAATATGGAGAAGATATTGCGAAAGAACATGAAAAATATATTACAGAATATTTTGGCGGACCTGTATTTATTAAGAATTGGCCAAAAGATATCAAAGCCTTTTATATGAAACAGAATCCAGATGGTAAGACAGTTGCTGCTGTCGATTTAGAGGTACCAGGAGCAGGAGAATTAATGGGAGGTTCTCAAAGAGAAGAATCCTATGAAAAATTGGTTACTCGCATGCAGGAGTTACACATGTCAGAAGAGGGATTAGATTGGTATCTAAACTTAAGAAAATATGGTGGATGTACGCACTCTGGGTTTGGTATGGGATTTGAAAGGTTATTAATCTATTTAACGGGTGTTGAAAATATAAGGGATGTCATTCCTTATCCAAGAACACCAAACAATTGTGAATTTTAAACTAGAGGGTGATATCATGAATAAAAAATATCGTACCATTTACTGTGGAGATCTTCGAGAAAAACAAGTGGGTAAAAAAGTACGAATAGCTGGTTGGGTAGAAAATATCCGCGACCATGGTGGTGTTATTTTTGTCGATATTCGGGATGAGAAAGGTACCGTTCAAATTGTCAGTAATGACGATACGATGTTTCGTCATTTGACGAAAGAATCGGTTGTTACCGTTTTCGGAACCGTTCGTCAGAGAGAAGAGGATGATTATAATCCTAGATTAGAAACTGGTACCATTGAGATTCTGGTACAAGAGATAGAGGTCTTGGGAACTTCTCTTTCAGAACTTCCTTTTGAAGTGATGAGTTCTATCAACGTATCGGAGGATGTTCGACTCAAGTATCGTTATTTAGATTTACGAAATGAGAAAGTTCATCGGAATATTCTTTTTCGTAGTGAACTCTTAAAGTATTTACGAAAAAAGATGGATCATTTAGGATTTACAGAAATTCAAACGCCTATTATCACTTCTTCTAGTCCCGAAGGAGCACGAGATTTCTTGATTCCTTCCCGAAAATGGAAAGGAAAATTCTATGCTTTACCACAAGCCCCTCAAGTATATAAAGAGTTATTGATGGTAAGTGGATTTGATAAGTATTATCAAATTGCTCCTTGTTTTCGAGATGAGGATTGTCGAAGTGACCGTACTTTAGAATTTTATCAATTAGATTTTGAGATGTCTTTTGTAACCGAAGAAGATGTCTATCGAGTAGGAGAAGATATCTTCTATGATACCTTCACTCATTTTAGTGATCGTCAGGTGAGTCCGAAACCATTTCCTAGAATTTCTTATCGTGATGCGATGTTGAAATATGGAACGGATAAACCAGATTTACGAAATCCATTAGAAATTCAAGATATTAGTGATTTATTTTTAGAAAGTTCCTTTAAACCATTCCGTGGAGCGACTGTCCGTTCGATTACGGTCGAAAATATCGCTCATAAACCCAATAGTTGGTTTCAAGAGATTGTCGATTATGCCAATCATATAGGAATGCCAGGAATTGGTTATATTAGTGTTTTAGAGGATTTCTCTTTTAAAGGACCTATCGATAAATTTTTAGATGAGGATGATCGAACCAAACTTATAGAGCGCTGCTTTTTAAAACCAGGGAGTGTCGTATTCTTTATTGCAGATAAAGTGCCGATGATGGCATCCAAACAAGCAGGATCCATACGAACATTCTTAGGAAACCAATTAGGACTCATTGACCAGAACCGTTATGAATTTTGTATTATTAATGATTTTCCTATGTTTGAATATGATTCGGAAAATAAAAAATACGATTTTTGTCACAATCCCTTTAGTATGCCAAAAGGGGGAAAAGCAGCATTAGAAAATGAGAATATGGAGGATATCGTTGCTTATCAATACGACTTTGTATGTAATGGAAATGAGATGGCTAGTGGTGCTGTCCGTAATCATGATGTAAGTTCGTTAGAAAAAGCCTTTGAATTAGTAGGATACGATAAGAGTGTAGTGAAAGAAAAGTTTCAATCTCTCTATCACGCTTTTCAGTACGGCGCACCGCCTCATGCTGGGATGGCTCCGGGCATTGACCGAATGATTATGCTATTAAAAGATGAACCAAATTTACGAGAAGTACAAGCTTTTCCTATGAGTGTGAGTGGACAGGATCTATTGATGGGATGCCCAAGAGAAGTTTCTGAACAACAATTACGAGAAATTCACATCAAGGTTCGCGATTAGGAGGATATATGAACAAACAAGAATATTTAAAAAAATTAGATGCTTTATCATTTGATAAGAACGACTACTACATTATTTCTGGTGGTGTGATGGTAATGCACGGATTACGAGAAGAAACCGAAGATATTGATTTAAAAGTATCGGACTCTCTTTTTCAACAATTAGAACAACAAGGACTTTTACGGAAGAGTACCAAAATGGAACATCTCTACGAATATGGTGAGAATGTAGAATTAAAAGCCCATGAATTTCGCCCATCCGAAATAGAGATGGTAGATGGTTATCCTGTGAATCGTTTAGAATCAGAACTCGCTTGGAAGTTAGAACATCATCGGGCGAAAGATGTCCAAGATATCAAACGAATTCAAAACTATTTACAGAACAAAGAGAAGAACTAGAATTGCTAGTTCTTTTTGTGTGAAAGAAATAATGGACTGTTAACAAATTGTCAACGGTCTTGCCAATTCATCCGTTTTGTGGTAGGATGAATAATAGGAGGAAAGATATGAAAAAGTTTGCAATTGTTATTTTATGTTTATTTACGATATTAGGTGCTACGGCTTGTGGAGATAGTGAGAAAGAACAAGAAAGTGGGGGGTCTAGTGTGAATAGTGGAACGAATGGAGAAAATTCTAATAGTAATAGTGGAACTAGTGGTGGGACAACGACTAGTACTTATAGTTTAAATCAAACCATTTCTTATGGAGGAGCAGAATACAAGATTACCAAATTAGAATACAACGCTGGAAATGAGGTTAATAAACCAGCGGATGGTAATCAATATGCAATGGTAACGATAGAAATTCGCAATACTTCTAATGCTAGTGTTTCTTATAGTAGTAGAAATTTTGCTCTTACGATTTCTGATGGAAGTTTATATACGCCAACTATCCTTCTCTCAACAGCTGAATTATCTTCTGGTACCTTAGAGCCAGGTCAAACAGCATCTGGACATGTTACTTTTGATATCCCAACTAGTGCGACTGCTCAAACGATTGGTTTATATACAAACTCTCTTCATAATGAAGCACCAGTATTTGTAGTAAATTTAAAATAACGGAGATGGATGAGAAATCATCCTTTTTTTATGATATAATGAATAGGATGATAGAATGAGGAAAGAGAGGAAATATATATGGGAACACTATGTAGAATGAGTGAAGAGGATTATCAAAAATGGAATTTACCACAAACAGAGAGTTATTATACATATCAACAGGATGGAGAAATTTATGGATATGCGAAAATCAATGATACCAATTTTCAAGATCTTTATGTATTTGTAGTAAAAGAAGAACGAGGAAAAGGATATGGAAATGAGTTATTCGCACTTTTACTTGCGGAACTAAAAAAACGTCATATCGAATCTTTAGAATTGACGATTTCCCCTAATAATATTCAAATGGTAAAAATATTAGAGCGATATCAAGGAAAAGAACTAGAACGTAAGAACGATGAAGTTTGTTACTTACTAGTAATTTCATAAGAAGAAAATGGACAACTTTTTCAAGTTGTCTTTTTTTGGGGAGTGTGCTACAATATCGGTGTTTGAGAAAGAAGGATTATATGCAAACAATTGATGCTCCTATAGGATGGTTTATCCAAGAAGTGTTAGCAGGATATGATATTGAAACGGAAGACAAAGCATTTTATGAAGAAGAAGCTTCTAAAATCGTCGCGGATTTATACGATTTAACCAAAGATTATGTAAGTCTTTTCAATATTGGAGAGACTACTTATTTAAGAAAGAGAATTGGTATTTATGATGATGGAGTGGCGCAGGATGAAGATAGTGTTGCGCGCTTTATGGGATTGCTTTCTCGAGAATCTTATAAACGTCATTTACAAGCTAAGATGCGTTTTGTATTTTATGAGATTCCTACTGCTAAATTAAAGCCACTTTCTCAAGTATCGACGATTACCGATCAAAATACGTTAGACACCCTCCGTAAAAAATCCATCTATGATTATGAGATTCCTAGTCAAATTGTCGATATTTTAAGAGAAAATAACATTATCACGTTAGCGCAGTTATCTTGCCATGGAATTATGGATTTAGTATCAGAGTCCCCATCTGTGACGAAAATTGTCACAACGAATAAAACCGTGAAAAAAGAAACCGTTGAAAAATCTTATGACAAAGCATTTGCAATTTTAGAATTTGCCGACTCGTTAGGCATTCCGATGATTGATAATTTAACGGATACCGAAAAAGCCATTGTTTTATCAGAACATACGGAAGAGGAAATCGATAGTTCTAGTATCGCTTGGATTATGGATTTCTACATGATTTATGGGGGTCATCCTATTTTTAAAGGGAAGACGGTTGGAGATTTAAGAAAGTTCCTTTCCCAATTGGATGCTAAAGAAGTTTTTCAATATACGAAATATATTTTCCGTGGTAAAATAGTTGGTATTGATTTAGAAAAATCATTACCAAAACAATTAGTGGAATCTTCTTCTCAACCTCTTAGTATTGCTTCTAAGCAAGAAACTTTGAAAGAGAAGTATACGAAATTGACAGCCGAAAGAAGACAGTTGTTACAAAGACTTTCTGAGATTGATAGTGAACTCGGTGGTACCTTTCAAGAATTGTTGGGATTAGATACGATTGGTAAAGAAAAGGTAAAAGATGGAAAATAAAAAAGAAGAACTCCTTCATTCTATTAGAGAAGATCAAAATCTTTTAGAACAAGAAGTAGGAGAGTTAGAAGAAGAGGTTAGTCGATTACGAAAGGAATTGCTAGCAAAAGAGGAAGTATTAGAAGAAATTAAAAAAGAAATTTCCCAAGCAGGATAAATTTCTTTTTTTAGTTTATTCAACGGTTACGGATTTCGCTAAATTTCTTGGTTTATCAATATCGCTTCCCCGTAATTTTGCTATCTCATAAGCTAATAATTGAAGAGGAATAATCGTCAGTAAGGATTGCCATAGAAGATGTTTTTTGGGAATTAAAATGGTTTTCATGGTATTGATTGGTTCAGTCGTAATCGCAAAGACATTCGCTCCACGCGCACTGGTTTCTTCTAAATTACTCATTGTCTTTTCCATGACATTCGCATCTGTCAAAATACCAATGACAGGAGTTTTATCTTCGATTAATGAAATGGTACCATGCTTTAATTCTCCAGCAGGATAAGAGACACTATTGATATAGGAGATTTCTTTTAATTTTAATGCTCCCTCTAGACTGATTGAATAGTCTAATCTTCGACCAAGATAGAAGATATCTTCTTGTTGATAGATTTGTTTTGCGATTTCTTCATATTGCTTCGATAAAATGAGATTTTCCATTTCTTTGGGTAGTGTTCGCAGTTGTTCTTTGATTTCTAGCCATTCGTCTTCCTGAAGAGTATGATGGATGCAAGCTAATTTTAACGTGAGTAAACTAAGAATTGCTAGCTGTGCAGTATAGGCTTTTGTGGTAGCGACCGCAATTTCACATCCTGCTTTGGTATAGAGAACTTGTTTGGCTTCTCTAGCAATAGAAGAACCTACCACATTCACGATAGCTAATGTATCGATGCCATCCGCATTCGCTTTTCTAAGAGAGGCAAGGGTATCTGCTGTTTCTCCCGATTGAGAGATGACAATGACTAACGTATGGGAGTCATAGAACACCTTTTTATATCGATATTCAGAAGCAATTTCACAAGTAACGGGAATTCCTACGATTTCCTCAATGAGAGTTCTAGCGACTAACCCTGCATGGTAGGCACTGCCACAGGCAACTATATGAATACTTTGATACGGTTCTAGATTGGGTAAAGAGTTATCGAGAGATTCTTTCGTCCCATCAAAATAGAACCGGATGGTATTTTGAACGATTTGTGGTTGCTCATAAATTTCTTTTAACATAAAGTGAGGAAATCCTTCTTTTTGAGAAGATTCTACTGTACCTTCAAAGATAATCTTTTCTTTTTGAATTTCTTTTCCATAGTGATAAAAGGATACGTGATCTTTCCTTAAAACCGCTAAATCAAAATCATCGAGTAAGAAGTATTCGTTCGTATCGTTTAAAATGGCTGGTACATCGGATGCGATAAATTGTTCCTGTTCTTTGGTAGCGACAATGAGGGGACTAGAACACCGAATGGCATAGATGCTCTCGGGGTCGTCCTCACAGAGAATACCAAAGGCATAACTACCTTTTAGTAACTTCGTCGCTTTGTCGATGGTTTTTTGGATATCTCGTTCTTCGCGATATAAATAATCGAGAAGAGCGCATGCTACTTCTGTATCCGTATCAGACTTCATAACATAGTTTTCTTGTTCCAATACTTTTTTCAATTCTTGATAATTTTCAATAATTCCGTTATGAACAATGGTAAACTTCCCAACTTGATGAGGATGGGCATTTTGATAACTAGCTTCTCCATGCGTTGCCCATCTAGTATGACCAATACCGATGGTGGATGGACTATCCGGTAGATGTTCTTGGAGATTGGCAATACGACCTTCTTTTTTTATGATTTGGATATGGTTATTCTCCACATAAGCGATACCTGCCGAATCATACCCACGATATTCTAAGGCTTCTAATCCTTTTACAATAATGGGAAGTGCTTTTTTGGTTCCCACATAACCAACAATACCACACATATGAATCATCCTTTCTATGATTAATTTTATTATACACTACTTCTAAAAAAAAGGAAATGAGAGGAAAATCACTAATAATATAGTAGGTGATGATATGAATAAAAGAAATCGATGGGTATTAGGACTATTCCTTTTCATGAGTGCTTGTGCTTCTAAAGAACCAGAAGAGGTTCTAGTACCAAAGGAGGAGACAACCCCAACCGTTTCCTCTTATCAGGTAGATATTAAAGGATCGGTAGAAAAGCCAGGCGTGTATGAAGTTGTCGTAGGCGCTCGAGTGATGGATGTCATTAAAGAGGCGGGAGGACTTACCAAAGATGCCAATACGGAATTTTTAAATCTCAGTCGCAAAGTGGAAGATGGAGATGTCATATGGGTATATACGAATGAGGAAATCAAACAATTTAAAGATGGAAAGACGACGATAGAATATATCGAAACAACCTGTCAATGTCCAGATGTCTCCAATTCTGCTTGTCTTGAAACGGAGAAAGAACAAGGGGAAAAGATTAATATCAATACTGCTTCTAAAGAGGAATTGATGACGTTATCGGGAATTGGTGAGGCCAAAGCAGAAGCCATTTTAGAATATCGTAAACACAATCGTTTTGAAAAGATTGAGGATATTAAGAATATTTCGGGAATTGGCGATAATATCTATGACAAAATTAAGGACTCTATTACGGTTTAATTGGTTCTTTTGGTTCATTTTGTGCTTATTTGGAGTAAGAATTCTTTGGCAAATAGAAAAGCCATTTCCCAAAGAACAAAAACAAGTAACTTTAACGGGTGTCATTCGAAACAAAAAGAAAGGTACCTCAACTACTCAATTTTGGGTTCATGATACGATTATTTTTGCTAGAGAAGAATTTCAACTGGGGGATACGATACAGTGTACAGGGACTATTGCTCCTCCAAAAAGTTCCCATAACTTTTATCTATTTGACTATCAAAAATATTTAGCGAGTCAAAATATTTTTTATCAAATGAATGGTAGTTGCCATAAGATAGAGAAAAAAAGGTCATTTTTTTATGAGATAAAAAATCAATTGATTACGTATTTTCAAAAGCGTAAAAGCAGGCGATATCTATTTGCTTTTTTATTAGGGGATACGAGTGAACTAACGGATGATGTCTATGAGAGTTATCAAATCAATGGGATTAGTCATCTGTTTGCGGTTAGTGGTATGCATATGTATTTTTTCTTTTTCATCTGTTCTCTTATTTTTCGCAAACGAAAAATAGTTGGTACGGTGTTATCTTTATTCTATTTATGCTTGGTAGATTTTACGCCCTCCATGATTCGTGCTTGTCTTTTTCCTATCTTTGTTTCCTTGTTTCCACAAAAGAATTTTCCAAAGTGGAAGATGTTTCTTCTCTTTACAGGTTGTGTGCTTACTATCCAACCTTATTTTCTCTATCATCATGGTTTTTTATTCAGTTTTATCATTAGTTTTTTTCTACTATATCAAGAATCTTTTTTTTCTTCTCTACCGAAAAGGACTAAGAAATTTGCGTTTGCTATTTTTATTTCTGTAGTAATCATTCCTCTTCAGATACGAAATTCTTTTTCTCTAAATCTTTTTACCCCCGTTTATAATCTATTCGTAATTCCATTCGTATCGATGATTCTTTTTCCTGGCGCTTTTTTGGTTGCTCTTTTTCCTATCCTCGATGGCTTTTATGATCAGATTATGACAATCTTTGAACAAACTTCTCTTTGGTTTTCTCATCGTGCTTGGATGGTTTATTTTCCTTACCTTTCGGTGGCAGGAGTTATCCTATATTATGTATTTTTTTTATTGGTTATGCACAAACTAAAAAAGAAAGAATATAAATATATTGTAGTCTTATTTTTGTTTTTAATAATTCATAAAATGATTCCTTATACGACTTCAAACATGGAAATTGTAATGCTAGATGTGGGACAAGGAGATTCGACTTTAATCATCTATCCCCATCACAAACTTACGATTCTGGTGGATACGGGTGGGAATATGTCTGTCGATATGGCAAAAACAATCATTATTCCTACTCTTCGTGCTTATGGGATTTCCTCTTTGGATGCCTTGATATTATCTCATGGAGATTATGATCATGCAGGGGGAGCTCTTTCTTTACTAGAACAGTTTCCCGTTCATCAAGTGTTTTTGAATAGCGGTTCTAATAATGCATTAGAAGAGCAATTACTTCATTATTTGGATAGTAGTAAAATTGCCTATAAACAAGTATCGGAAGCAACCTGGAAGATAAAAGGAGAGACCCTTTATTTTCTCAATCGCCGATGGGAACAAAATGAAAATCAGGATAGTTTGGTTTTGTTTCTTCCATTTCGTTCTTATTTCTTTTTAATGATGGGGGATAGTGACCAGGAAGTGGAGGAGGAACTTCTTTCACGATATGCTTTAGAGGCGGATATTTTAAAAGTGGGACATCATGGTTCTCGTACGAGTAGTAGTCTTTCTTTTGTAGAAGAAGTATCTCCTCATATTTGCCTTATTTCCGCTGGAAGTGGGAATCGTTATGGACATCCTCATACAGAAACTTTACAAAATTTAAAGAATTGTGATACTTACCTAACAAGCATAGTAGGGGCTATTAGAATTACGATTGGCTCTTCTATGCATGTTACTACGGCACGCTAACGTGTTTAGCGTTTTCATATAGATGGAAAGATTTTTTCTTTCCTTTTTTTATTTTTGTGGTATAACCCGAGTTTGACAGATGAAAAAAATTAAAAAGTTTAATTTTTGTTGAAATTAGGCTTTTCTTTTTGTACAAA
>CANRDB010000020.1 GCA_947629315.1 uncultured Bacilli bacterium | reverse complement strand
TTCTGATAATGACTCTTTTTATTAACTAAAAATAGTGTTAGTGATTTTTACTCACCAACACTATTTATTATAGAACCCTAATCTCAAGTTGGATTAGTTTTTTTGTGAATATCATTCATTGGTAGAAAATGAAACGGAGGAGTGAATCTCTTCTTTTTTTTGAAATGAAAATTTTTTTAGTAATAGGACATTGGCTGTAAAAATTAGCGGTCAGTTTTTTTATTTTTGGTAGTTTGCAGTCTAAAATCTTTCCTATATTCAATAGTTCTTTTTTAGTTTTTTATTAATTTTAATTCCTTTTGATTATGATGAAGCTACATAAACTTTAAGCAGAAGACATATATTTTTTGCTTTTTGTGAAATAATTTAATTGGAAAGGAAGTGATGTACTTTGACTAGCAGATATTCTAAAGAAAAATTATCTTTGACGGTTAGAAAAAATATAAGAAAATATCGTCTAATGAGAAAGTACACACTTCAAGAACTTGCTGATTTAACAGGGCTTACTCACGGTTATGTGAGAGATTTAGAATGTTTATCGATAGATAAAACTCCTTTATTAGAAACTATTGGAAAATTTGCTGATGCTTTAGAAATAGATATTAGACAATTATTTGATGATTCCAATTAAATTTGTAAAGGAAACAATAAATTATTGGTTATTTTAGGTGGATGGACATAAGTTTTGCGGTAGAAACGTATGTCTTTTTCTATGTTCTAATGGATGAATAGATGGTAAAAAGCGGTAATATGTTGACATTATTGGAATTCATGTTATGATAAAAGCAGTGAATAGGAGTGATACCGTGATTGTGTTAGATGTTAATAAGTTATCAAAAAACTTTGGTTATGATCAGTTGTTTGAAGACATATCTTTCTCACTAAATGAGGGGGAATCACTTGCTATTGTAGGTCCTAATGGATGTGGAAAATCCACTATTTTAAAGATTATTGCCGGTATTGAGACAAGTGATGATGGGTCGGTCAGTATTAAAAAAGGCGCTAAAACAGCATATTTAGATCAACTTGGCACTTATATGGATGATAATAGGACTGTTTATGAACTATTGAAAGATGTTTTTTCGGAGATTAACGAAGTAGACCAGCAGATTAAAGTATATGAACAAAAAATTCATCAAAAAAACGATGCAAAGACACTAGCAAAATATTGTGATTTAATAGAAAAATTTACTGCGATGGGTGGGTATGAAGTAGAAGCTAACATTCATACTGTAATGGATGGATTAAATTTAGAGAAAGAGTTATTAGAACAATCCTATCATACCTTGTCTGGAGGGGAAAAAACGATTGTTCAATTAGCGCGAATTTTATTAAGTAAACCAGATTTACTACTATTAGATGAACCTACGAATCACCTAGATATTAAGAGAATAGAGTGGTTAGAAGATTATATTCAATCTTTTAAAGGGGCATCTGTGATTGTATCCCATGATAGGTATTTTTTAGATAAAATGGTAAATCATATTTTAGCGATTGATGATGGTGGGGTAGGAAAAGTATATGCCACGAATTATTCCGGGTATCTTATTCAACGAAAACTAGAGTTTCAAAGACAAATGTCTCAGTATGGAGATGAACAAGAGGCTATTAAAAATTTGGAAACAAAGGCAAAACAATTTATGAATTTAGGAATGAGTCGAAATAGTTCTTCGTTGACAAAACAAGGAAAAACTCTATGGGAACGTGCTCAACGAATGAGAGCGACAGCTATCCGAAAGCCTATCGAACAAAGAAAATTAAATATGACCTTTTTAGAAGAAAATAAATCCAGTAAAAAAATCATTGTTGTTCATGATTTATCTATTACCGTTCCTAAAGGAAAGAATGTTTTGAGTCATATTGACTTAGAAATTTGTGCAGGAGAACGGGTAGCTCTTTTAGGGGAAAACGGAACTGGAAAATCTACTTTTGTCAAAGCAGTTATGGGTGTTCAATCATTACCGATGCAGGGAGATATTTTCGTTGGACCGAGTGTGAAGATAGGGTATATTCCACAAAATATAGAGTTTGAAGATGGCAACCAATCTCTTCTAGATTATTTTAGGTTGGCAGTTGGTTTATCGGAACAAACCTGTCGAAGTATTTTAGCAAGATTTCAGTTTCATGGAGAAAATGTGACTAAGAAAGTGAAGAATCTATCCGGTGGAGAAAAGATGAAAATAAAGTTGGCGGAATTGTTACAACAGGAGGTCAATACCTTAATTTTTGATGAGCCAACGAATCATATTGATATTCCTACTAAAGAAGTACTGGAGGAAGCTTTGGAAGAATTTTCTGGGACCTTGATATTTATTAGTCATGATAGATTTTTTATCAATAAGTTTGCTAATAAGATTTTTGTCTTTGAAGAGGGAACGATAAAAACTTATTGGGGAAATTATGATCAGTATAAAAAAACAAAGTCTTAAAGGAGGACTTACTATAAAGCAATCTATGAACATTGACAGAACGAAAGAGATATTGTGTAAAATGTTAGGAAGTGTGATATAATGAAGACGGTGAGAAAAAAATGAGTTTAATGCCAATTTTACTATATATGAAAGTAATGGAAAACAAAAAACAGCAGCATACACAGAATCATCATCCATCTGCCAAGCCAGAACCTAAATCGTTTTCCCCTAGACCGATTAGTAGAGAAGATTATATGTGCTATCTCGTAGAACACGATGAACTATTAAAATCTTTTTTTGAAAAATTACGGTCATGGTTAGATGCAGAATGCGATAAAAAGGATATCTTATATACGGTTCAAGAAATAAGTGAGAAGTATGACCATGAACAAGAACTGTTGAAGGAATTACGGGAACAGATTGAAAAATCAGGAGTTAAAGTATCTTCTGAAAAACAGAGCAAAGAACATTATGCACCGGTGTTAACATTGGAAGGACGCGGTTTTGGTAATGTTGGTAAATATGGATATACCTCTAGTCGTACTTATGATGTTGCGTTTAATGGGATTGAAGTTACAGAGGAAATGCTTACGAATCCAGAAGCTACCGAATCTTATCAAAAAGATTATGATTATTGGCAAGAAAATAATGGCGATATCGAATCTAAAATTTCGAAAATTCAATCAGAATTAACGAAACAGAAGAATGCTTTGAAATGGAAAGTTTGGAAGAAAAGGGATATTTCAACAAAAATTGAAAATCTTTCTTTTCAGTTATCTATATATGACTCTCTTTCTCAAGAAGGAGAGAAAAAGAAGAAAAATGCTGAGATATTCTCTGCTTTGACGGGCGAACAAAAAAAGGCTATTTTAGGTTATATGCAACAAATAAAAAAATGTGAGACAATAGGAGATGACCTAAAAGCGCACATCAATGAATCTATTTCAAGAAGTCATCCTACTCGTCAGCGGAAGATGGAGTTGTTACAACCCGTTCTTCGTGAGGCCATGGCGCGTGGAGAGTTAACCCCACAAACAAGTGCCGCAGTCAATGAAAAGTTTATGGCTGCCGATTTAACGAGAACCCAATATACAAAGTCATTAAATTATGGACCTTATCCAAATCAAGAATTGATTTCCATGTATTTTGAACAGTTTATAGAACCATCTTTGCAGCAGCAGATGGAAATGGAGAGCGATAAAAAAAGATAGAAATATCTTTTTTTCTTTATTTTCCTATACGATATATGCTATAATAAAAAACAATTTAAGGTGAATCGTATATGTACAAGAAAATAGATGAATTTTACAATAAAATATTTGATTATCCACGATTATCGCAAGATGAAGTCGTTTCCCTTTACCAACAAGAGAATATTACGAAATTATCTTTTCAACAGCAGTTAGATACGATAAATGCGACGTTATCTGACATGTCTTTGTCAGAAGAAGATGAGCAAAAAGCACAGTTAGAACAACAGAAAGAAGAAATTCAATATAAAATTCAGCAAGAAAAAGATGTTCTATATTTTTCTTCCATAGGTAGTAGAGTATCGCATCGAAATTATCCAAGTGCTGATTTACAGTATCAGATGTTTATGAGTCATTTGTATTTAGTTAGAGGAATATCTAAAAAATTTTATTTTCATAAAACATGTAAAGAATCTTATGACGATATTTTTCAAGTAGGTAGTATGGGATTATGGAGTGCCTGTAAGTACTATGTTCCATCCAATAAGGGAAAATTTACAACCTATGCTTCTGTTTGTATAAAAAACAGCATTAATCGTTTTCTTTATCCTAAAAAGAAAAAGAAATATAAGCAAACGTTAGAAAAGGAACGAGAGCAGATTCATTTGGTTCAACTATTTTTACAAAGTACGATTCGTTCTTACTATTCTCCTTTTAATCATCGTCTTATCAATGATTTTTTGGTAGATACGCGGGCATCTTTGTCTAGTATTCTCTATCGATTTAATAAAAAAGTTCATGAATTTAACTATGAACTTCTCTGTTTAGGAAGAAATCCATATGCGAATCCCTTACGAGGAAAGAAATCAATTTCTGAAAAATACGATGAAATTGTTACGATGTTATCTAATTTTTTAACGCATAGTTTATTAAAAAATTTAATAACGGATGAAGATCGAGAACTCATTTCTCTATTGGCCTCTTATCGAAATATTCCGCAAGATCAACAACATCTTTTTTACTTACGGGAATATCTTTTTATTTATTTACGGAAATTGGAAGATATAGAACTTTATCTAGAAATTTTTACTCAATATACTAAGGAAAACAATGGGATTATTCCTAGTGAAGAGTATGTTTTACAAGAAATGAATAAGAAAGTGGAAAAGTTCAACCGCGAGATTCACTATTATCGATGGAAAAAGAAACACCCCAATTTACAACCCCCTACTGAAGAAACAAAGAGCGCTGGTGTGGATTATCAGTATCCTATCTTCTATAATGAAGAGTATTTCAATCAGTTTGGAATCCATTCTTTGGCATCAGATTATTTT
The DNA here is from genome assembly GCA_947629315.1 of uncultured Bacilli bacterium. GTDB lineage: Bacteria > Bacillota_I > Bacilli_A > RF39 > UBA660 > UBA5578. Next base: position 21,850 of record CANRDB010000020.1, on the reverse strand, counting down.
GAATCAAAGGATTATGAAAGAGAAATGATTACTGAAGAAATTCAAAATAAAATAGATTCTCTAGATGAGATACTAGATACCATAGATGAATATGATGATGAAGATTTTTTGGTTCTTCATGAGGATGAGTATGGTTATGACATTGATATGGCGGAAGAGGAAACGGAAGGGGTATCTGCTAGCATTTTAAAAGAAAAATTATGTATTTTAAAAGAGAAGCTAGAAACGGATATAGACTGTGAAGTCAATCGAGTACTGGAAAGTAGGAAAAAATCGGTTCAAGAACTTGTTCAAGAACAAAATCCTCCTAAGTATGAGTATAATAAAAAGGTAAAACACAATCGAAAAGCGAGTACTGCTACTCGTTACCAACCTTATTATACGGAAGAATCTTTGAAGAATATTAACCAAGATATCACATTATTATTGGATACAGATGAAGAATTATCTTTATTTGGATATCGTGCAGACTATGCGAAAAAACAACCACATACGACAGTAGAAGAGGAAGTATTAGAGCATGCCTTTTTAGAAGATTATTATAGAGCTTTACAAACCTTATCTCCTATGGAACAACAAGTATTACAACTATGGTTAGATGAAGAGGGCAAGCATTGCCATACCGCACAAGAAATTGGCAAAGAATTACATATTGCTCCTGTTAAAGTCTATCAAATTAAGCAAAAGGCTCTTCATAAGTTATCCCAAAACGAACAATTGCAATCCTATATAGAATAAAAAAGAATCACGATGGTGGTTCTTTTTATTGGTTAAAAGTATTAGGGTAGTAAGGATTAACTGGTAAAATATCAATGGTATTAGAAAATAGTCCCATATGCATAGGGCAATGAAAGGACACGTTAGGATTTTCTGGAGTAATCAAAACTTGTGTTTGTCCACTTCCCATCCCACAATAGATTTGTAGATTATGATATCCGTAACAAACAGGATATGACATGGTGTTATTATTTGGAATTTTTCCAACTAAAACACCATCAATGTAAATTTTATAGTTGACAGCGCATCCTAAAAACTTAGAAGGTCTAATAATGGTAATGTTTCCAAAATTTTGTATACTAGGTGTTTGATGGACTAATGGACAACCACAATGAGAACAAAAAACAGTTTGGTCTGGACAATTATTTCCACAGTTTGGACAAGTCATATTATCTCCTACTTTCTGGTCGATATTATATCACATTTTTGATTTTTCTAAAAGTTATCGAGAAAAAAAGGAAACAGGAAAGTTTTCAATAATAATACTAGTAGGAGGAGATAAAATGAAAAGACATTGGAATATAGGAATGGTATTATTATTTGGAATTTTGTGGTGTGGTATGATTCCAAGGGTATTCGCGCGTGAGGTAACCATTACGGATTATCGTTTTTTTGAGGATGGAAATGAAAATAAACCGTATTGGTGGTTGGAACATAACGTAGAATGGAAAGGGGTAGATTCTAAATATACGTATACGCGAACAAGAGCCGGTAAGTTTCAAACTTCAGAGGGAGAGACTGCTTTTTGTATTCAGCCAGGTATTAAAATGGCAAATGCGGCCAATCATTTAAAATATTTCACTTATGAAAATCCCGAACAGATTTTAAGTTACTCAGGATTAAGTTTCCAAATGAAAGAAGAACTAGAACTAATTAGTTATTTTGGATATGGTTATGAAGATGATACGAGTGATGAAATGTATGTTGCGACCCAATTGACAATTTGGAATACGGTAAAACCTGGCAGTACGCAAATATTAGATGGTGTAAAAAAAGCAAGTTTAGTTCTTAGTAAGCAGAAAAAAATTCAAGAAAGAATTTCGAATTATAAAACAAAAATTAGTTTTGCCAATCAAACATTCAAAGGGATTCTTGGACAAGAAATAACCATAGAAGATCAAAATCATGTCTTAGAGAATTATACGGTTGTCCATTGTCAAAATTGTGAAGCAAAAATAGAGGAAAATACATTAATCGTGAATCCATTAGTAGAGGGTATGATTTCTGTTGATTTGCAAAGAACCATTGATACTGATAATAGTGCGTCTGTTTTATATGCGTCTGGGGATTATCAAAAAATGATGACGTTTAAAGACCCGACTAATCGCCAGGCTACTCTTTATATGGAAGTGGATGATGTAGAGGTCAAATTTTGGAAAAGGGATTTAGAAACAGGGGATGAACCGCAGGGAGAAGCTACTTTTCAAGACGCAGAATATGGAATTTATGACATTCAGGGTACATTATTAGAAACGTTACAAGCAGATGAAAAAGGTTTTATGAGTACTAGGTTAGGATTAGGTACTTATACTATCAAAGAATTAAAACCTCCCACTGGCTATCAAAAGTCAGATGAAGTAGTAACTTTTACGATTACAGAAGACAATATCAAGGATGATATTGTGATAGAAGTATTTGATTTGGTAATTAGAAGTAATATTACGATCACTAAAAAAGAACAGGATACAGATATTGTGTTAAGTGACGCTAAAATATGTCTATATAATATGGAAGAGGAATTGATTGCTTGTCAGCTTACGGATGAAAATGGTATTGTTACTTTTTCGAATCTTTCTTACGGTGGATATTACTATCAAGAAGTGAGTGCTCCTAAAGGGTATGAACAAGAGAATATTAGACATTATTTTGATGTTCATAGTAATGAAAATCTATCTTTTACTTTAGAGAATAAGAAAGTGAAAATTGATTCTCCAGAAACAGGGGATTTGCTTTTCTTTTACCAGAGTCTCGGGATATTGGGACTTCTTCTTATTTTGAGTTTTGGCTGCTTGCAGAAAATGTTTTCGCATTCCTAAAAATATGATAGAATATTGATGAATGGAGAAATGATATGAAAGTACATGAAATGAGATTACATGAAGAACCTTTCCGTAGAATAGAATTAGGTTTAAAAACAGTGGAATACCGTGTCAATGATGAGAAAAGACGGACGATTCAAGTAGGTGATAAAATTATTTTTTATAAACGTCCAGAGGAAGTAGAAACGATAGAGGTTCAAGTTACGAGTTTGAACTATTATGATAGTTTACTAGAAATGTATACGGATACTTTTGATAAAGGTTTAAAAGATCGGTATCAGACTCCACAAGAAGCAGTAGATGATACTCCTTACTATTCCGAAGAGGAAATAAAACGTTATGGATGTGTGGCCATTTCTTTCCAAAAATTATCATAGATAGAACTATTCATTTGATACAAAATGATAGGAGGATTATATGGAAGAATTTCACGAACTGATAAAAGAAATCTGCGATGAATTAGATGTGGATATGCGTATCCTATCAAAAGATTGGATTATCCAACTAGAAAAAGATAATAAAACACGGTATATTGCCGGTTACAAGTTTGATTTAAATGGTCATGCACAAGGATTAGTAATGGATGATAAATATGCGATGTATGAAGTTTTAAAAGAAAAAAAGATACCAGTTATTGAACACCAGATACTCTTTAAAAACAATAATCAACAAGCTTATGCAAAAGGATGCAATAGTTATGAAGTTGCCTATCATTTTTTTGAGCAAAATCATCAACATATTGTGTTGAAATCTAATACAAGTACATGTGGTTTAGGTGTTTATCGTGTGACAAAAAGGGAGGAGCTTACTCCCGTATTAGATAAGTTATTTAAAAATGCTTTTTCTATTAGTATGTGTCCATTTTATGATATTAAAAGAGAATATCGTTTTATTTATTTAAAAAATCAATGCGTGTTACTATATGGCAAAGAACGTCCTATTGTATTAGGAGATGGCAAGAAAACGATACGGGAATTGTTACAAGATTTTAATCCCCAATTTTTTCAAAGTAAGTTACAGGAGTCCAAGTATAATCGTGTCTTAACACAAGGAGAATGTTATGAATATAGTTGGAAATTTAATTTATCAGAGGGTGCGATACCTGTTCCCATTACAGATAAGCGGTTACAGAAAAGATTACAAGAGTTTGGAAATCGTATTTCTAAGAAACTAGATTTGTCATTTTGTAGTGTAGACGTCATTGAGGATATGGATGGAAATCTATCAATTATGGAGTTAAATAGTGGTGTGATGATGATTAATTATGCCCGTTATACCAAAGCAGGTAGAAAGAAAGCCAAAGAAATCTATCGACAAGCGATTCAGGAAATGTTTTCATAAAAAGATGGTAGAAAGAATGGATTCAATAAATGGATACATGAAATAGATGCATGTATATTTTATGGAAATCCTTTCTACCATTTTTTAGTTGCTTTGATAAAACATTTGATTATGTTCAAAATAATAAGAAAGTTGTTTTTCGTTACATAAATAAGTTAAATAGGAACGTAGTGTACAACTGATGAGAAAATATTGATTGAGATTCATGTGCATATCGTAATGTTCAAATATTTTTTGTAAAATATTTTCAAAGGTTTGATTCGTTTGACAAATGGTAAGAATAGTATGAAGAATATCCTGTACTTGTGCTCGGTTGGCTTGAACGAGTCCTTGAATATTCTCTACTGCTTCGTTATGTGATGCAATAAACATTTTTCCATCTAACTGTTCTACGATATCTAGAGAGTTTAGTAATTCTTTGACATCACATAGGTAGAATAAGTGATATTTTTGAATGGTTTCTAGGCTGATAACCGCATCTCCTAGAAAATATACATCATCACTAGTTTTGATACCGATGTGATCACACGAATGCCCCCGTAATACAATAAATTCCAAGCCATTTGGTAAGTTGTCTTCAATAGCGGTAGTATGAGATGGCTTTGCTAATAAAAATTTATTTTTTAGTTCTTCTAATGGGAATCCGCCATAAAGGAAAGAGGGTTCTAAGATAGGATATTCTGTAAAGGCTCTTTCAGATTGATAGCTATAGATAGGACAATTGGTTCTTTCTTGAATTACCTGATTTCCACCAATATGATCAGCATGAGAATGAGTATTAATAATTCCGCTAATTTCCCATCCTTGTTCTTCGACAATCTTTAAAACTTTTTTTCCAGTATCTTTATCATTTCCAGTATCAATTAGAAAAACGTGATGGTCATCTATTTGGTAGATACCAATATTTGTAGCATTTTTGAGATAATATGTTTTTTCTCCAATTTTTGTGAGTTCCATAATTTTCCTCTTTTCCTAATAATATTATATCAAAAGTATGTTATAATAAAAATAGTAAGAAGAAAGAAGGAGAATTTTCATGAAAAAAGCAAAAGTATATTTTATTAGGAACATAACTCCTGAGAATGTTGTAAAGATGTATGAAAAATTAGGAAAAAACCTTCCTGGCAAAGTAGCTGTGAAGGTGCATTCTGGAGAAGCAGGAAATCAAAATTATTTACGACCAGAATTTATGAAACCAATGGTCGAGCATGTTCATGGTACTGTAGTAGAATGTAATACAGCTTATGATGGCGCTAGAGATACAACAGAGAAACATACAAAGTTGATGGAAGAACATGGGTGGTCTAAAATTTTTTCAGTCGATATTATGGATAGCGAGGGAGATATGGAATTAGAGATTCCTCAAGGTAAAGTTATCCATAAAAACTATGTAGGAAAACATTTATCAAATTATGATTCTATGTTGGTATTATCTCATTTTAAAGGACATCCTATGGGAGGATACGGTGGAGCATTAAAACAACTCTCTATTGGTGTAGCATCTGGTCATGGAAAAAGAGTCATTCATTGTTGCGGTAAAGATGGATCTTATGAAGAGATGTTCCATCAAGATCAAGATAGTTTCTTAGAGGCAATGGCAGACGCAGCATCTAGTATAGTAAACTATTTTGGTGATAATATTGCCTATATTAATGTGATGGCCAATATGAGTGTAGATTGTGACTGTTGTAATGTAGCGGAAGACCCTTGCATGAAAGATATCGGTATTTTAGCTAGTTTAGATCCAGTAGCCATTGATCAAGCTTGTATTGATTTAGTAACAAAGTCAGATGATCCAGGACGTGACCATTTACTTGAAAGAATTAACTCAAGACATGGTGTTCATACGATTGAGGCAGCAAGTGAGTTAGGCATTGGCTCTAGAGAATACGAATTGATTGAAATTCAATAAGAGAACACGAAACAAAAGGATGATAATTAGAATAAATTGTCCCCATTTCTTAGAAAGGAATGAGGATTTTATGTGATTAAATTCAACTATCAAGCAATATAGACATTTTCATGAGAATATATTAAAATGAAGATGGGAAGGTTACATTTGCGTTTAATCTTCAACCGTATATTTTGAAAGTAAAAAAATAATAGATGGAAGTGTTGATAATGAAAATAGCAATCATTGGTGCAGGATTACAGGGAGAGGGATGTGCAAAGATATTGGCACGTGACCATGAAATTACTGAAATATATTTAGGGGATATTGATCAAAATCGTTTAAAGCTATGTGAACAAAATATTCATAGCGATAAGTTACACACCAAATTAGTTGATGCGAATAAGACAGAAGATTTAATTTCGTTTTTAGGGAATTGTGATGTTTGTGTGGATATGCTTTTGCCTCAATACTGTCCGAATGTCATGAAAGCAGCTTTAGAACTTGGTATTCATTATATTAATACCGCATTCGATACTCCTTTTTGGGGAAATATCTTAAATGGTGAAGAATTATATCTAGATAAAGAATTTAAAAATAAAGGATTAACTGCTCTCCTTGGATGTGGAGATAGTCCAGGATTAGTAAATGTTTTTGTACGAAAATATTGTGATAAACTTGATGCTGTAGATAGCATAATTATCCATGGAATTTATAGTGAGAGTGAATATAATCCATTAGAGGTATGGAATCCTGGTTGGAGTCTAAAACAAGCGTATATTGATTTTATTACGCCACCTTATATATACCGCAATAAAGCATTTCAAAAGATGTCCCCCTTTAGTGAGATAGAATCTGTAAATTATCACGATTACGGAATACACAATATTGCTCTACATTCGCACGAAGAGGCCTATTCTTTGCCACGTACTATTAAAAATTTGAAGAATTGTGAATTTAAATATGAAATTGATAAATATGCAGCTACGTTATATACTTTTGGGTTTCGTAAGGATAAATTTATAGAAATGGATAATCATAAAATGAATACATTAGATTTTCTTTTTGAGTTAATAAAAGAAATCGATAGTAAAAAAGTGAACATAGATGATGTAAATAGTAATGATGAGTACTATTCTATATTAGAGATATCTGGAGTGAAAAATAATCAAAAAAAGACCTACAAAGTCTTATTAAAACCTTTATACACGAATAGACGAGAAATTATGGAAAAATTTGATACTCTAAAGATTGATGTTGCCTTGCCTTGTGTAGTTGGAATTAAATGTTTAAAATCTGCTAAAAAAGGAGTTATTTTTGCAGAAGAACTAGATGCAGAAAAATTTATATCAATCTTAAACAGTTATGTAAAATATGAAGAGATAGTAATAGAGTAAAGGAGTAAACAAATGAAGAAGTCAATTTTAGATATGTTTTATGAAAATGTAAAACAATTTCCTAATAAATGTGCTGTGATATGTGGGAATAAGAAAAGAACATATAAGGAACTTGATGAATTAAGCAATGATATTGCTGATATCTTGGTAAGTAAAGGTGTTAAAAGGGGGGATTTTGTTGCTCTATATGCTGAGAAAAGTGTAGAAATGATAGGGGCTATTTTCGCCTCATTAAAATTAGGAACTACCTATGTCCCTATAGATATCCGCTACCCAGAAGATCGAATAAAATATATGATTAGTGATTGTAAACCAACAGTTCTTTTTACGTATCAAACGCACATTGATATAGACGATGTAATGATATTTAATCTTGAAAATTATAAAAAAGTAAATAAAAAAAATACTTATCATGGAGATCTTGAAAATATTGATTATTGTATTTATACGAGTGGCACTACCGGTAAACCAAAAGGGGTACTGATGAAGGATAAAAGTGTTGTCAATTTAGTGGAATCTTATTATGATATATACGGAATAGTCAAAGATGATGTGTTATTACAATTTGCTTCTATTGCCTTTGATCAGTCTGTTTGGGATATTTTTACCATACTCACAGTGGGAGGAACTTTGTGTATTTTACCACAAAATTTAGTGGGGGATATTGAAACAACAGAGGATTATATTTTAGCAAATAAAGTAACAGTTGCTGCATTTACTCCTGCATATTTAAGAGAGTTAAATCCTCATAAACTAACGACCATGAGAGTAGTAGAATCCGGTGGCGCAGCCGTGGAAAAAGAAGTTGTTCAAAATTGGAAGAAGCATTGTAGAGTTTTCAATACCTATGGTCCAACAGAGGCTTGTGTTAATGCACTCAGTTATGAACTTGGAACATCCATTCCAGAAATCATTCCAATAGGAAAGCCCATTCGGAACATGAAAGCTTATATTATGGATGACTTAAAAGAATGCAAAATTGGAGAAACTGGAGAATTATGTTTAGCGGGTGTTGGTTTATCAATCGGTTATTTGAATAATGAGGAACTAACCAATCAAAAATTTATAGACAATCCATTTGGGGAAGGAAAATTATATAGGACAGGCGATTTAGCGAAAAAATTGGAAGATGGAAATATAGTTTGCGTTGGTAGAATTGATAACCAGTTAAAAATTAGAGCTTTTAGGGTGGATACCGGAGAAATCGAATCAGTTATGAACAGTTATGGTCAATCTGCTATCGGTGTTGAAGAAAATCAACTTGGGGATAAAATTTTAATTGGCTATATCGTGTCAGACATAAAGCAAGATGTTCTTGTGAAAAATATGCAAAAATTCCTACCTGATTATATGATTCCTAGTAAAATTATTTATTTAGATTGTATGCCATTAACAATCAATGGTAAAATTGATTATCAGGAGTTGCATAAATTCTATTTAGAATCTATCCATAATGAAAATTATGTAGAACCAACATCAAAATTTCAAAAAGTAGCCTCATCTATCTTTGGAAACGTACTAAAAATTGAAAATTATGGTGTTAATTTCAATTTTATAGAGTGTGGTGGTAATTCTATCAATGCTATCAGAATACTATCTATGCTTAGAGAACAAGGATATCAAGTAACGGTTGATAATATCCTTTCTACCAAAAATATTATGGAATTGGAGACTCTCTTAAACAGTAAAGAAGCCATGAATGGACAAGAGATTTTTGAGAATCCTTCTCTAAAAAAGGAATTAGAAAGAGAAATCCACCACAAAATGAAAGATTATGCCAAACTTACCCCCACTCAAATGTATATGTATAAAGCTTACAAACAGGGAATAGTAGGAGATAATTTCTTACAGTATTTATACAAAATCAATTGTCAATATGATTATCAAATCTTAGTGGATGCTATTAATTTATTACCAGTAGAGTATGATGCGCTTACCTCTAATTTTATAGAACTTCATGATGAGGTTTATCAAGTTACTTTTTCTAAAAAGAATATCGAAGTAGTGGAAATCGAAGTAGATGATATGGAACAAGTATATGATTATATGAAAAAAGATGTAGTAGCAGGATTTGATTTCAAACAGGGAAGTTTAATGAGATTGGCTGTTTTTAAACTTCCAAATCATGTTCACAAATTATTGATAAGTGTGTCCCATATGGTAGTTGATGGTTGGAGTATGGATAATATCTTAAAAACGTTTCATAGATATTATATGCAACTGTTACATGGTACATCAAAGAAAGAATTAATCAATGTTATTAAGGATTTAAATGTTCCATCTATTACGAAATATAATCATATTATTACTCATGAAAATGATGAGGATGCCTACAAATATTGGGAACAATATTTTAAAGATAGTGAACATGCTATTTTGACAATTCCTCATGACCATCACAAAAAGACCCACCAATATCATGACTTTATAGATTTTATGAAAGAAGAAGATACTCTAAAAGTAAGAAAATTTTGTAGAAAAAATAACATAACGGAAAATTCACTATTTGAATTAGCGTTTGCTTATTTAAATGCTAAAGAAGATAAAGAGAATAGGAGAGATGTTTTGTTTACGAAAGTGATATCGGGTCGAGATATAGCGATTGATAATATTTCTAATATGGTTGGTACAATGATTAATATTTTACCTCAGAGAATTCAAATTGATTATCAGTATTTTACAGAGTTGAAAGATGTTAATAAAAAGAATTTACAAAATATGGCATATGATAAGATGGATTTTTATCGTACTAACATTAATAACAGACTGCTAATGGATGAGATAAGTACAATGATTGTATTTTGTAATTATTATGATGAGGAACTATATGGCTTTGAATATGAGATGGATAAAGATCAAGATGATATAGACTTATCTTTATATGTGGATGCTTTGACAAATCAATATAGATTCTATTTAACTTGTAAACAGGCCGCATATACGAAAGAAACAGCGCAAAGATTACTAAAGGATTATATGAAATTAGTAGTGGAAATCGTTGATGAATGCAGTAATAGTATTTCATGAGTTGGATCGTATTTCTTGCCAAGATAAAATTTCTTATGTAGTCAGTCAATATGTACCTCAAGATATGCAAGAAAATTTAAATCATAAAATAGCGTTGATTTTATTTATGATTTTATTAGAGAAATATCACTTAAATATAAAACAAATTATGCAGAATTATAATAGTAAGAAATATCATATTTCGGGTAAGAATATTTATTTTAGTAATAGTTATACGGATAATTGCGTTGCCTCATCAATCAGCAGGGAATGGATTGGTGTAGATATTGAAACAAAAATGACAGAAAGTTTAGATATTTTGCATGAGCAAGAACTTGGGGAAGATCCGACATTAATCCTAACCCGTAAAGAAGCCTACGGAAAATATTTGACGTTAGGATTAAATTACGATTATCAAGCAGTAAATTTTAGTAGTAAATCCTTACATTTTAAAAGATATGGATGTTATTTTGATAGTTTTTTCAGTGGGAATGTGATAATAACTACCTGTAGTAATTTTGAAAAGATAGAATATGTGAAAATCACTTACCTAGAATTAGAACAATTTATGAATAAGTTCATTAGACTATTGGAAATCCAATAGTCTAATTGTTTGAACAGCTATTATGAGAACAGTAAGGATTATTTTGAACTATTGTTCATAATTCCATATTCCTAAGTGACCTTTTGTTTCAATGGGGTTTTCTAATATCTCAATATTTTGTAAAATCCAAGCATATCTTCCTTCTTTGTAAATCCCACAGATATATTCTTGATGATTTTTTTTCATTTCTTCCACATATTCTTTTGTCATATAAATGCAGTCGACTAACTCACATTTGCATATGATTTTTCCAGGACTGAGGGGAATGTTTGGGATGAGATTCATAATTTCTGGATTTTTTATCCAGTCTGTTAGTACTTTAGATGAGCTTGCATGAATGTAGAGTTCCCCACGATAGTTCGTTTTCCAACTTCTTGTTTCTACCCATTTTTTCTTTTCTTTAATGAGAGTTGCTCCTGGTTCTATTAATGTCAAGACTTTCATAAATTCACCTCATTTTTGACACATATCTTTACATTTTTATTATTATAACATATTTTTAAAAAAATTATAAAATAGAAGGGGTTTTAAATTCATTATCAAAAGTAATATAATTAAAAAATATAATTAAAAAATATAATTAAAAAATATAATCTATTACTCAAATGGTATAGAATGATACAAAATCATGTCATTTACCTTGTATATTTTACATTTTTATGTTAAAATGATTACGTCTTGAAAGGAAGAGGTGAGAAAATGGTAATATTTAAGAACTATGAATATAAGTATCGAACTAGTAGTTTGCCATTGAAAAATCCATTTTTTCATGTCTTTTTAACGTTGAAAGAAAGAAACTGCTATATTCGATAGTAGTTTTTTTTAGGAGGAAATTATGAAAAAGGAAAAAAAATATAGTACTGTACGTTTGATTTTTCACTATTTAAAAGATGATAAGGGAAAACTAATTCTTTATTTATTTTTAATGGTATTAACGTATATTCCAGCATTACTTTCATCTTTCTTTTGGGGCTATGCGATTGAAGGATTGATTGCGAATTCCATTAATACCTTTTTGTTATTCCTATTTTTAAGAGAGGGATTACATATTCTCTTTTATACTATTTTATCGGTTCCAAGAGATCTTCTCTATAATTATCTTGAAATAAAGTTTTCACAGAGTGTTATTAAAGATATGTATCATAAGATTACAGAAATGCCAGCTATCGCCTTTGAAAATATTGGTGTAGGGGAATTTATTAATCGAATGACGACAGATCCAGATAGAGTCATGGATTTACTTGGTAGACTCATTAAAATGGGTTGTCGTGCGGTTGTTGTAGTGGTTGTACTCATTTTAGCATTTACTACTTCTCTGGTATTAGGAATAGAAATTGTTATATTTAGTATCATTATGGGGTATATTTCCTATAAATTCTTTCCCAAGATTAAACATACACAGGAAAAGATTAAACGGGATTCCGATTTACAGGTAAAATCTGCTACAGAAAATTTAACAGGTATTCGCGAGATTAAGGCATTAGGAATTAAAAAGAATATTGAGGATAGAATGTTTGATCGAATTGATACCCATTTTATTGATCAAAAGAAGATTCGTCGTTATGAAGTTGCCTATTATAACTTAAATGGGCTTACTTATTATATTTTACAGGTTCTTATTTTAGCAACTGCTGGTTATTTAGTAGTCCAAGGAAAAATGACATATGCTTTATTTATCGTATTGGAGTCTTATATTTGGAGAATTGATGATGTGGTAGAAAGCTTAAGTGATTTTGGAGTTAATTATAATAAAGTAAAAGTATCGTTAAGAAGAATTGATGATATTGTACATAATCGTCTATATGACGATGAAAAGTTTGGTAACCAAGTTCTAGAAGATCCAAAAGGAATTATTGAATTTAAAGATGTGGTTTTTCGGTATACAGAAGAAGAGGCCAATACATTGCAAGGATTAAACTTAAAGATTGAGCCACACAAAAAGATTGCTGTTATAGGAAAGAGTGGTAATGGCAAGAGTACTATTTTTAATCTGTTATTACGTTATTTTGATGCTACAGAAGGGCAGATTACCATCGATGGCATTGATATTAAAGATTTAACCGAACAATCATTAAGACAAAATTTATCCATCATTCGTCAAGCACCATTCTTATTTAATTTAAGTATTATGGAAAACTTTCAATTAGTAAAAAAAGATGTTACATTAGAAGAAGTAAGAACAGTGTGTAAAAAGGCTTATATTGATGATTATATTATGAGTTTGCCTAATCAGTACGATACCATTATTGGCGAGGGAGGAGTAAATTTATCTGGTGGTCAAAAACAGAGAATTGCTATTGCGAGGACTCTTTTAATCAATACTAAAATTATTCTTTTTGATGAAGCAACTAGTGCTTTGGATAATGAATCACAAGAATATATCAAACAAACTATCGATAATTTAATTTTGGATCATACTGTGGTGATTGTAGCTCATCGTCTTTCTACGATTATTGATGCCGATGTTATTCATGTAATTGATAAAGGAAAATTAGTCGCTTCTGGTACTCACAAAGAATTATTGAAAGAATCTCCTGTTTACCGTAGTCTTTATGTGAATGAATCCTCTAGTAGTTTGGAGTAAGCCATGAGGAAAATATTATTTGTATGTTATGGCAATATTTGCCGTTCGCCTATGGCTGAAATGATTATGAAAGAATTGGTAAGACGGGGAAATTTAGAGCAAGAATACATGATTGATTCCGCCGGTATTAGTAGAGAAGAAGAGGGAAATGACATTTATTTCTTGGCTAAAAGAAAATTATTAGCAGAAGATATTCCTATTCAAAGTAGACATGCTCGAAAGATAAATCAACAGGATATAGACTATTATGATGAAATTGTCGTAATGGAACAATATCACAAGGAGAGAATTTTATCACAGTATCAGGTAAGTAATCCAAATAAAGTGATTCCTTTACAAGAAAAGGATATTGCTGATCCTTGGTATAGTGGTGATTTTGATACGGTATATGAAGAAATCTACCAGGGGTGTGTACAACTTTTGAACCAATAAAAAATTATGAACAAGTATGTTCATAATTTTTTATTTATAGACATATTCCTTAATAATTTCTTTATTTGTTTGTTCTAATCCTGTATCTTCTAAAAATTGATGATATTCTCCATCATCTTCTCCAAAGTGTTCATCTACAAAAACAAAGCTGCAGTTGGTTTTGTCAATAGATTCTTGAATGACAGAATTAATTTTCTTAGGAATATATTCCATTTCAACCGAATATGCTGGAGGTAGGTTTTTTTGAGTTTCTCTGTTATACATTGTATACTCATACTTCTTTCCTCCCTCCCCAATATCGGCGAAGAAGTTTTCGATGACGCATAAAATATCATTAATATGGTCATATTGCAACTGAAATTTTGGTAAATAAGCAGTTCTAGTGAGAGCGATTTGAATATCTTTTAATTTCAAAGCAATTTTTTTTGCCCTTCTTTGAAGATCTTTTGTCATCCAAAGATTGGAATCACTTTGACCTAAAATGTTCCAAAATTCTTTAAAATCTTCAAAATCCTGTGCAGATAAGACATTACTTCCTAATTTGGTTAAAAATCTCTCTGAACTTTGAATATATTTGGATACTGCTTTCCAATGCATTGAATTGATATAAGATTTTCTAACATTTTCTGCAAAATGTTCCGCATTATCGACAATGATAATATTGGTATCGTTAGTTACAGGTTCAATTACTTTGTAACGGACGTTATGAATAACTGTTTCCTGTGGAACAATAAAACATCCTTCTTGAAATAAGGTTTGATATTGTAGACGATATTTACACTCTCTATAATATTGGCATTTAGAAAAACTACAGCTTTTCACATGGATTTTTTCCCATTCGTCGTCGCTTAATTCTCGATAATTTTTTCTTTCATAGTAAGCAGGATATAAACCATTGATTACCTCTACCCGCTGAAAAGTAGTGTTTGTTTTATCTTTCGCATGTTTTTTTAATCTTCTAAGACAAAGGTAGTTTTCTTGTGGTTGCAAAGGATGGATGGGAATATGAAGCCCCAAAAGAAGAGATATTCCTTGTATTTTTTGAATGATTTTGGTTTTTGCTGCTTCGCTGTCCGTAGCAATAATAAATTTTTTGAAGTAATTACTATTTTGGTATGCTAGAAGAACTGGTATTAAATAAGCGGTTTCTCTGTTGTCTCCTGCTGATACTAGTAGAATAGAGTCAGACCGAATAGAATCGGCTACATCGTAAAGGAGCATTTCTAAATTCTCCTCTAAATCACAAACTTTCATAGTTTGTTCCAACAAATGATCATAATTTCTAGTTTGTAATTCTCTGGCGATACTTTCTGCTCTACTTTCCTTAAAAATAGACATCATGATTTGTTTCCCCCTTTAAAAAGCGTTTGGTATTATAACACATGTTTGATAAAAATACAAATGGAATATTTCTTTTTTGAATATTAAAAATGTAGATATGGTAGTACCTACATTTTCATAATAAATTTTCTATGTATATTGATTTCTTTTAAAGTATAAAGCAACCGTTGCATTATCTTTTCCGTTCTTTGGCAAGTAGAAATTTTTTCCTTTTGGAATTCTTTTGACTGGTTTTCCGTAGACAGCCTCTTGAATAATGGTCTGCGCTAAAGTTTCTTTATCAGAGTGTACTAATTTTTGAATTTTAGAGTCAGATAAGCAATCCGTCACTCCGTCTGTAAAGAGTAATATACCATCATAACTGTCGTTTTCAATAACGGTTATTTCTGGTTGAATGTTATAATCAGGACCGATACATTTTGTAATTAAACTGTTTTCCCTGTGAAAACGAAGTTCTTCTTTCGTTAACTCTCCTTGTTCATAATAATACCAGACAACAGAATCATCTTTTGTAATCTGTTCAATGCGGTTATTTTTTACCGTATAGGCCCTAGAATCTCCAATATTTGCAATAACGGTATGCGTATCATTAATAATTGCGCAGGTAAGAGTAGTTGCACATCCATTCCGATAAGATTTGGCGATGTGTAGATAATTATTAATAAAACGAATACTTTTCTTTAAATATTTCGTCAAATGGTTGATATTATTAATTTTAGCTTGTGATTCATTGATAAACCATTTTTCAAGGGTATGAATCGCAAAATTAGAAGCAATCTCACCACTATTTCTTCCTCCAACGCCATCAGCGACCGCTAACAATTTTAAATTAGGATTCTCTGGATGAATAATGGTAATGACACTATCTTCATTATTGTTTCTGGCAAGGCCTATATCACTCAGGGAATCTAAAATATCCTCTGTTTGATGCATCCTTTCTTCTCTTTTTTCTGAATTTTTTTTGGTTTTAGCTAAGAAAGCAAACACGCGAATCCCTCCTAAAAAAGACATTTTGTATATTACCATGGTTTGCAAATTTTGTCAAATAGTGAAAATAAGGACTTCTGGTATTAAGATGAGCAAAAGTTGGAAAGATTATGCAAATTTGATATTATTTTCATAGAAATATGATATAATGAAATTGATAGTAAAATCTAGAAAGGAGTAGAAAGTGAAGAATTTTAAAAAGTTTTTTGTATTACTATTAATGGTTTTCGTAATGACTGGATGTGTCAAAAAAACTGTGCATATGGATATCAATAAGAATGGGGAGATAACTATTTCTGGTATATCTGCTGCAAGTAGTAGTGCATCTAGTTATGTTGATACTGATGAAGAAAGAGAATCATTAACTGCTTTAGGATATAAAGTAGAAGATTATAAGGATGAAGAAAATGATTGGGTAGGAATCCAGTTTAGTAAAACTTATAAGTTAGATGATATTAGTACGAGTGAGGCAACAGAAGTTCATATTGAAAAATTAGGTACTGAGGATTTTGAGAAAGAATTCAAATTCCAAAAGGATGGAAAAACTTATAAAGCTAATTTTGTTTTTGATACTAGTGAAGATTATGATTCAAGTCTTGATAGTTATGCTAGTAGCATGGAACTTTCTTATTCAGTAACATTGCCAAATAAACCAAAATCACACAATGCAGATGTAGTATCCGATGATGGAAAAACATTAACGTGGAATGTTAAATATGGCGAAAAGAAAGTAATTCAATATGAATTTGCTTTATCTAGTAATACGTGGATTTGGATAATTGTTGGTGTTGTAGTCATTGCTGCGGTAGCTATTGCAGTAGTAGTTTTCTTAAATAAAAAGAAAAATGGACAGACTCCAACTATGGTGGTTCCAGTAGGATATCCTAATGCTTCTATTCAACCAGCGCAACCAACAGTTCCCGTTCAACCAACGGTGCCTGTAACACCAGCTCCAGTAGCTCCTGTTCCACCAGTACCGCCAACGGCTCCTGTTGAGCCAGCTGTGGGTACTCCTGCACCAAGTGTAGAAAGTCCTGCACCTGCTGAAACGGTACAAAATACAGATAACACAACTAATGCATAAAAAAAGCATATCAAATGATATGTTTTTTTTTATCCCTTTGGAATAATATTGTTTTTGATGGCTGTTAAAAATTTCTTGTAATTTATATAGGACTTCTCGTTTTTCCAATAATTTCCATATTCATCTTTAAATAAATTAGAATCTTCAACTGGGACTTTCTTTTCTTCTAAAATAATAGGCATGAGAGTCTCCACATTTTCAATTTCCAATTCCTCTTGTGTATGCAACTGATCTACTAATGGGAGAGGTTTTCCATCCTTAATGGCACGATTGTCAAAAAGTTGGAAATCAGAATGCCATAAGTAAACTCCTGTTTGGGAAAATTCAAGAATTGGATATCCTTTAGAAGAAAAGTTCTTCCGAAACTCCAACCAATCACAAAGAATACTGTTATCTTGTCGAATTAACTTCTTAATATTTTTGTGAATATATTTAAAATACGCAATTTCGATATCGGATTTATCATAGCCTTTTAGTACCTTTTTTTGAATTTCATCCGTAATCTTAATAATACTGATTCGATATTTTTTAGCTCCCAAATAAATGCGACACACAAGGATATCACTCAATTTATTTCTTCGAACAATTTGGTACTCAATTGGCACGACAGCTGCTACTTCCAAAAGGGAAGTATTGTCTGTATTAGCATATAATTCTAATGGAATTTCGGTTGCAATTTCATTTCGCCGACAATCAGTTGTTTTAGAAAGAAAAGTCTTTAATAATCGTTCCCGATTAAAATTATCTTTCGAAATGGCATAGACTTGTAGATATTCCTCTTTAGACATAAAAGATTCTAAGGGTGACAATTGATCTAAAGCCTTGTCAATATTGGCAAACAAAACGAAATGTCTATTTGTAATAGTCACTGTACCACCCCATCTTATTCATATCCAGTATATCCATCTTTTTCAAAAAAGTCAATTCATGTTGCCCATTTTTCTTTTTAGAGTGTCAATTAAGAGGGAATGAGGATAGAAACACTAGTTAATAGGGGATATAAATTTGTTCCATAGCAGCAGTCAATAGAACTACAAATGACTTTCTTCGCATCTCCATAGGCGTGAATAACTTCTTGGGGATTAATTGCTAGTAAGATATGACCTTTTTTATGGAGAATAGCTGGATAGGGGATAGAGGAGAGAATAGTCTTCTTTTCTACTTCTGTTTTTCCATTTAAATCTATTTTATGGAATCCCATTACCTTTTCTAAAGATTTGGTATCTCTAGGAAGTTGAAAGCCAAAAACACGAAATAAGGATTGAATCAAGAAAGAACAATCTAATCCATCTTCAATGGCTCCCCAATAGTAAGGAATATCCAGATTTTTTTTGGCAATCTCCAAGATATTTTGACGAGTATATTTTAAATAATGATGGTAAGCAATTTGTTTTGATATCTTTTCAATATGAAGACCATCTGAAAAAGGGATAAGTGCTTCATAAAAGAAAGCGTGTACACCGAGAAGCGGGAAAGTGGTGCCTAAATCTAAGAAAGAGTGATGAAAAGGAACGACTGGAGAAGTGATGACGATAAATTGTTTGGGATGTTCAAAAATTTTACGTTCCGCTTCCGTAATGCAAAGGACAGAATTTTTAGAGATCCATCCTCTATAAAAAGGAGTTTGAACATAGTACCATAGATGATCTAAACTTTGATGGAAAATGAGTAAGGGAGTCCCGTAAGGAACAACGGTAGCTATATTTTCTTCTACGATAGGGGTTTTATAAAAAGATTCAGTAGTAGGTAAGAAACGCAAGATAGCACGTTCTATGGTAATTCCATTTTCGATAGGAATTTCTTCCGTAATATTTTTTAAATTTCGATTTTCTAGAATCTTTTTATGAATAGGTAAAGAAGGTAATGGGTCCTCTCGTAATTTTCTTAACAAAGATTGACTAGTAATGATTTTGGGATATTGATGAAGTAAGGTAAGACTTTCTTCTTCTAAACGCATCCGAATATTTTCTTGTTGGATGTATTCTGGAGATAAAATGACGTCGTTCATAAGTTCCTCTTTTCTGTTACATTGTATGATGAAAAGTCTAAAAAAATTGTATAGAATGTATCTCCTATACAATTTTTTCATTTATGCAGAAGTTTTTTGGTAAATTTTTTGTGGGGTATTCATCATAGAAAAACGAATTTTTTTCGTATCTAGATTGGCTTCTATTAAATATACTGAGATAATATCACCTAGTCGTAGGGAAGTTTTCTCTTGAACATTGATTAAAACATTATTTTGTAATACATATCCCATTTGTATAAAGTCTTCTAAATCTATCGTTCCCGTTACTCCCTCTACTGTTCGTATTAGGACATGGTTTTTTCCAATATGGTTAATCATACAAGTAAAGTTTTGTCCTAACTTATCTTCCATAAATTGCGCCAATTTATAATTCATAATTTCATCTTCTGTAGCATTGGCTATTTTTTCTACATCAGAAATGTGTTTACATATTTGCATCATTTTTTCTTGTTCTTCTTCACTATTTAAAAGTAGTCTAGTAGGAGAACTATAATGATTCATATTATAATGTGTTTGCAAATCAGAATACCTTCTAATAGGAGAAGTAAAGTGGGTATAATGTGGTAAAGCTAGTCCAAAGTGACCAATGTTATGAATACTATATTTCGCTTTTGATAGTCCTTTAATCAGCATATCTGATAGGGCAGGGTATGCATCTAAATTAGATAATTTTTCTATTAATTGTTGAAAATTTTTTGATTGGTTATAGTCTGTATCTTCTAATTGATACCCCATTTGTTGTAGATAAGATAGGACATCTTTCAATCGTTCTTTATTGGGATGATCGTGAATGCGGTAAATATAAGGTAGATGCTCTTGTTGAAGATTTAGCTTTTCTGGATAATCTCCAATAACCTCATTGGCAAGTAGCATGAAGTTTTCAATGAGTTTTTCAGAGGAACCTTTTTTACGGGTAGAAAGATGGGTAGGAAATCCAAATTGGTTAGTATCGATTTGAATTTCATCTACTTGGAAACAAATATATCCTCGCTGATGTTTTTGCTTATCGAGAATAGAAGATAATTGATACATCTCTTGTAAGTAAGGTATAAACTCTTCATATCCCTCTACCATTTGGTGAGCATCAAAAATTTGATTGACCTCTTCATAGGACATTTTCTTTCGAGAACGAATAATGCTGTTTTGAATGTGATAGGAAAGGATGTTTCCTTGTGTATCAATTTCAATAAAACAACTCTTCGTAAAACGATCTACATTGGGATTTAAAGAACAAATCCCATTTGATAATTTCTTTGGTAACATCGGAATAACAATATTTAAAAAGTAATAACTATGACCTCGCAAAAGTGCTTCTTTTTGAATGGCCGAACCCTCTTTGACATAATAACTGACATCGGCAATATGAACCCCTAATACATAATTTCCTTTTTCATTTTTTTCAAGACTAATCGCATCATCTAAGTCTTTGGCATGTTTTCCATCAATGGTAAAAATCATTTTATCACGTAAGTCTACGCGAGCGTTTTCTTTTTCAGAAATGATTTCTTCTTCACTAATTTGGTCAGGTATTTGTTCTGCTTCTTCTAAAACTTCTTGAGAAAATTCCGTTTTAATACCATGACAAGCAGCGATTGTTTTAATATCTAAATAGGGGTCATTTTGGTGTCCAATGAGACAAACCATCTTTCCAGGAAAGGCTTGTTGGGTACTCTGTGTTCCAATCGCTAATAAAAAACGATCTCCAATTTGTAATGGATTGAAATCGGATGGTTCTAAAGTTACCTGGAAAGGAAAGGGTTGAAGATAAGGACGAATGGCCTTTGTTCCCTCTTTTTGAACACATTCAAAAACAAATAAATTATTTTGTCGTTTGATAATCTTTTCAATAGTAGATTTTTGCTCTCCCATTTGAGAAAATGAATTTCTTTTGACAACGACGATATCGCCTCGTAAAGCTCCCTTTAATTGGTCTCCAGGAATATATAACATTGCTTGACCAGAGAGAACGAATGGTCTGTTACGATTATCGTAACGAAATTCTCCGACTGTTAACCCGAGATTGGCAGGGAATGCTGTATATTCCTGAAAATCATTTAAATAGATTTCTCCAGATATTTCTAAATGGATGAGAATTTCTTGAACATTTTGTGTCTCATCAACAGGAATATCGAGAGATTGCATAATATCTGTTAGAGTGAGTGGTGTAGGTGACGATTGAATGAGATTTTTAATTTTTTTGGTTAGTTCCATATGCTACCTCCTATTATTTTTATTATACGAAAAATCAATAGTGAAGTAAATGGTGAAGTAAAGTAAATGTTGGAAAAATTTAAGAGAAAATACAAGTTATATAATTAATTTGTATTTTTTTACATTC
>CANRDB010000019.1 GCA_947629315.1 uncultured Bacilli bacterium | reverse complement strand
AAAGCGTTCTTACTCTTTCATTATACTACATATTTTTATAAAAGAAAAGACCATTGACTTTGTCAACAGTCTGAGTAGTCTTCAAACTACTTTTTTTCATGATATTTTACTGACAACTATATTCGTCTTCGATTAATTCTTGTCGAAGAGCATCATAAGTGGTTGCTGTAGATGCGCTTACTGCTTGGGCAAGAGCGGCATTTTTTACGGAAGTTTCCATTGTAATCGTATTGCCCTCGCGTTTTAATTTACAAGAACTACCATTAATTAAATTCGTCGCATTACACTCTGTTTCTGCATCTTGATATTCCTCCGCAATTTCTGAAGCATCCATCGTCGATGGATAATTACGAGTGACGGTTGCCTTGGCACTTTTCAACTGGGTTCCACTATGATTAAATTTATAAGTAACCGTTGTCGTTCTAACAGTTCCATCGTAATACGTATAAACATCCGTACAAGTTAATACCTTTGGTTTTGTCACAAAATAAATGACAACCCCTATCAAAATAAGCACAACTGCACCAATGAAAAGAATTTGTTTTTGAGTCAAAGACTTTCTTGGCATTTGGTAATAAACTACATTTGGTTGTTGGTAAGCCACTTGCGTTGGCTGTCCTCCTACGGGTGGTTGTACTGTTCCCATTTGCCCATTTTCACTACTATTCATAACATCCTACCTACTTTCTTGCTCATTATATCATACTTTTTTTAAAATGAAAAGATATTATGAACAGGTATAACCGTACTGTTCCGCTTCTTTTTTGATTTCATCATATTCATACTCTTTATAGCTATCTTTATCAATTTCGTATTGAGCAGCATCGGCATCACTAATTTTATGGAAATCAATCGTAATCGTTTGAACTACTGTCTTTCCTTGTTGATAAATTCGACAAGAAATTCCCGTTGTTTCGTCATATTGTTGACAACCAGATTTTCCACTCTCAACTATCTCATTTAGTTCTTCTTCATCATAAGTATCATCATAACTAGCTTTCATTTCGGTGGTATATTTTTTTACATTTTTGCCATTCCTTTGAAAATAGTATTTTTCCGTTCTAGAAATCTTTACCCCTTCTACCGTTTCAGAAGTAGAACAAGTTAGAACTTTTTCACGAAGCGTTCCTATCAAAAAACATACTATTCCTACTAAGAGTAAGCATAAAATTATACCGCCTATTTCTATTAATTTTTTTTTAGATTCCATTCTTACTTCTTTTTGATTCATATTAACCTCCCAACAACACTATACCACAATTCAAAAAAAGAAACCAGTTTTTATGGTTTCTTTATTTACAACTATATCCAGCATTGGTCATATTTTCTTTGGCTTTTGAAAAATCTACTGTCTCTAAAGCAGACAAATCATAATCTTCTTTCTTCACTTTTCCAATTTCCATACTTACTTTGACAGTTACTTTATTTCCGCTTTTCTTTACTTTACAACTAATACCAGATTTTCCAGCATAATCATCACAATCGCCTTGATTCATGTTCACAACAGAATTAACCTCTTCATCAGAGTAACCCTCTAAATTGTAAACAATCTCCGTAGTATACTTTTTCATTTTCTTACCATCACGATCAAACGCATAGGTATAAGTTACTTTGGAAACTCCCGTATCTGAAGTACACACTAACTTCTTTCCACCTAAGAAGAAGAACGCAACAACAGCAATCACAACCACTAGTGCAACTGCGCCAATAATTAGTGGCATATTATTCTTCTTTTGAGGAGCACCTGTTTGACCCATCATATTCATACCACCATTATTCATACCATTATTCATTGGTTGTTGATAAGGTGGACGTTGCATACCAGTATTATTCATCCCCATAGGCTGTTGGTTCATCATACCCATTTGACCCATAGGTTGCTGTCCCATCATTGGTTGACCCATCATCGGTTGTTGTGGGTTCATTCCGTTATTCATTGGTTGTTGAGGATTCATTCCTCCTTGCCCCATTCCGGGCATATTATTCATATTATTATTATACATACTTTCCTACCTTCCTACTCTTTTAGTATACCATACTTTTGTCAAAATTAAACCTATAAATTCTCATTATTGACAAGAATATCCATTTTCCTCATATATTTCTTTTGCTTTTTCCTGGGTTCCTTGAAAATTTCCCGTCAAATGAAGTTTCTCTTTGGTTGCTTCATCTAACTCATCATAATTAATAGTAACGATTACTGCAATCGCTGTTCCTTTTATTTTGACATCATAAGTAACACCTTTCATATTTCCGTAATTTTGATTAGCAACCATCTCCACAAGACTTTTTTGATAAGATAAATTACTACTACCTGTCTCAAACGTTTCGGTAACATGAATTTGTTGTAAATTGTTACGATAATAGGTAAATCTTACTTCCTCATCATGAGTACTATGGGACTTCGTACAAACGATATCTTCTGGATCACTTCTAAGATATTGAACGATAGCACAAAAAGCAATCACAAAAGCAATGATTGCGACAATTCGCCAGGAACTTTTCTTTGCGGGAACAACATAGACCGGGGGTTTTCCTAGTGAATAAGTGACATAATTTCCTTGATTGTTTGGATAGTAATATCCATTGTTTTGATTATTCATGATTCTCTCCTATTTCAAACTATATCATAATTTTCAAAAAAAAGAAACTATTTGATAGCTTCTTTTCTAGATAGGTTTAATCTTCCTTTACTGTCATAACCCATACATTTGACGATAATCTCGTCTCCTTCTTTTACTACATCTTCTACTTTCGCAACACGTTCCATCGCTAATTGTCCAATATGTACCATTCCCTCACATCCTGGCCATAATTCTACAAAACATCCTTTATCGCTTAAGATTTTAACTACTTTTCCAGTATAGATTTTATTCTCTTCTGGTTCTCTTACGATATCCTTAATCCGATTAGCAGTTGCTTCAATAATCTCTTTATTCGTGTGATAGATAATCACTCTACCATCATCTTCTAAATCTACTTTGACAGCATTGGCATCATTGACAGCATCCACATGACTACACTCTAAGATAATCTTGGTAATCATTTCTCCACCTTTACCGATTACTTCTTTAATCTTATCTGGTGGAATCATGAACGTCATCGTCTTTGGAGCATATTCAGATACTTCTGGTCTTGGTTCAGCAATTTGTTTTTGCATCACATCTAAGACTTCCATACGAGCAACTTTTGCTTGCGCTAAAGCCTTCTCGAGAATTTCTCTCGTAATTCCTTTAATTTTGATATCCATCTGTAATGCACAAATTCCCTCTCTGGTACCTGCTACTTTAAAATCCATATCTCCTAAATGGTCTTCCATACCTTGAATATCTGTCAAAATGGTATAATCATCTCCATAGGTGATTAATCCCATCGCAATTCCAGCAACTGGTGCTTTAATTGGTACACCGGCAGCCATCAAACTCATACATCCCGCACAAATACTAGCTTGGGAAGAAGAACCATTACTCTCTAATATTTCACTTACAACACGAATCGTATAAGGGAATACATCTTCACTTGGAATAACCTGCGCTAAAGCACGTTCTCCTAATGCTCCATGGCCAATTTCTCTTCGACCTGGAGAACCATATCGACCCGTTTCTCCTACACTAAATTGTGGGAAATTGTAATGTAACATAAATCTTTTTTCAGTTTCTAAGTCTAGTCCATCTAGAATTTGATGTTCTCCTAATGCTCCTAATGTCGTAACACTTAAACTTTGTGTTTCCCCACGAGTGAACAAAGCTGAACCATGAGTTCGTGGAAGTAAGTCAATATCGGTTGATAAAGGACGAATCTCAGTCATAGCACGACCATCTGCACGTACTTTCTCTTTTACGACAATCGCTCTAAAAAGATTATATTCGATATCTTCTAAAACAAGTTTTACTTTCGTAATCAATTCGGTTAGAGCATCCTCTTCTAGTTCGCTATTTTCTTCCTCATACTTCGCTACTACTCTTTCCTTAATTTCATCGATAGTATTATATTTTTCTAATTTATCTTTAATCCGTAAAGCCTTATCTAAGTCTGTAGCACATAGACTAGATACTTCCTGGCGAAGTTCATCAGTAATTTCAAGAACTTCATAAGCCATTTTTTCTTCGCCGATTTCAGCAATAATTTTCTCCTCAAAAGCAACTAATTCTTTGATAGCTTCATGACCAAACATTAAAGCCTCTAACATATCTGCTTCAGATACTTCTTTCGCTCCTGCCTCTACCATGTTAATAGCATTTTTCGTACCAGCTACCGTAAGATCAATATCAGACTGTTCTGCTTCTTCTACGGTTGGATTAATGACAAACTGTCCATTCACTCTTCCTACTTTCACACCAGCAATTGGTCCATCAAATGGAACTTTAGAAATACAAGTAGCCAAAGAAGAACCAAACATGGCAGCCATCTCTGGTGAATTGTCAGGATCCACACTTAATACCGTATTGACAATTTGAACTTCATTTCTAAAATTTTCTGGAAATAAAGGACGCATAGGACGATCAATCATACGAGCTGCTAACGTAGCGGCTTCAGTAGGTCTTCCTTCCCTTTTAATAAATCCACCTGGAATTTTTCCTACAGAATATAATTTTTCTTGATATAAAACCATAAGAGGAAAGAAATCAGATAGAACATTGGCGGTTTTACTAACAACAACAGTACTTAAAATAACCGTATCGCCATATCGTACTAAAATAGAACCATGTGCTTGTTTTGCTAACTCCCCGTGTTCTACTATTAATTTTCTTCCCCTAAAATCTAATTCATATACTTTCTTCATACTAATCCTCCATCTACTAGAAAGACACTCAAAAAAGAGTGTCTTTGTTTTTTCCTTAAATTGTTATTTTCTTAAGCCTAACTCTTTAACAATTGCACGATATCTTGTAACATCGTTCTTAATTAAATAGTTAAGTAAGTTCTTTCTTTGACCAACTTTTCTAAGAAGTCCTCTCTTAGAATGATGATCACCTTTATGCTCTTTAAAATGTTCTGTTAAAGCATTAATTTCTTCTGTTAAAATAGCGATTTGAACTTCGATAGAACCAGTATCATTCGCATCTTTACCATATTTAGAAACTAATTCTGCTTTTTTCTCTTTTGTTAAAGCCATTATTCATTCTCCTTTCAATCATTCGCTTCTTCCTAGATGGAGTCGGAGACTCTCTCATCCAAGAATAAGTACGAATATAATATACAACATTTTAGAAGAAAGTGCAAGGGCTAATCTTCTTCTTTTTCCATATTCTTGGAAGTAGACTCTTCTGGTCTCTCTTCTGAATCTAAAAAACTGAAATCAAAATAGTCTTGAATATCTTCAATGACTTTTGTCTTTCCTTCTTCTTCCTTTTGTTTATCATGCATGAATATTCCCCCATTTCTCTTCTTGAAACCCAATGAGAATAGCATCTTCTAAAATCACTAATGGTCTTTTGATTAACATACCATTCGACGCTAAAAGATGAATTTGTTCTTTCTCTGTCATCGCTTCTAATTTTTCTTTTAATCCCAATTCTTTGTAGACAAGACCTGAGGTATTGAATAATTTTCGAGGAGAAATTTGATAACGTGTCACCCAACTTTGAAGTTCCCGTTCACTTGGAGGATTCTCCTTGATATCTTTTAATTGGTAAGAAATCCCTTTTTGATTCAAATACGCTAATGCTTTTTTACATGTCGTGCATTTTGGATAATAGTATACGATCAATTTTATCACTACTTCCTTTCAGTGGTTCTAATAATTTTTGTAAATACCCTATACAGGACTGTTCTTTGGCAATTTCTCCAAACTCTGAACAACCATCACAATAGTTTTGAAAATCCAAACTATCTACTTTTAAGTATCCCTCTTCTATCATGTGGGAAGCACTCTCTTCTCTTCCTTGCAACATTCTTCCCCCTATTTCACAAGTTCGAGGAGAAGGAGAAAAAGGATAAAAACGAGTAGGAAAATTATATCCCAATAAGAAAAATTCTTGATAGGTAATATCGAATAGATAAAAGCCATCCACATAGCTTAAAACGACATAGTGTTCATAGGGAAAATGAAAGATAGAACCGATATCTATCATGCAAGAAGGGACTTCTAGTCCTTTCGCAATCTCTAGTAATAACATCGATAAATCCTTACTACGACTTCTCAAACTATCCTCTTCTATATTACAGTGATATAAATCCATTGCCTTTTTTCTCGTATAATAGACAATTGTCTTTAACGTTACTTCTTTTTCTTCCCTATCTAGGGGAATACTTACTTTAGGAACAACTGGTAATATTCTTTTGGTTAATCGATTTTCTAGTTGAGATAATTTTAATAACAGGCTGAAATCTTCTACCGAATGATTCGCAATTTCTTCATATATCTTCTGAAAGAGAGGTTCTAAACATTCCCTTTGAACCGTGACATCTTCCTGACAAGTTCTCTCTATTTCACGTTCTAATTGTTCTAATCGTTCTATCATACATTCCTCTCATGCTTCATCTTCTGCTTTGTTTCAATATGAACTCTTTCTACCATTCCTAAAGCCGCTAATAAAGAAATTGTAAAACTACCTCCATAGGATAAGAATGGAAGTGGTACTCCTGTCAATGGAATAAGCCCAAACATTCCGCCTAAATTAATAAAGACATGGGCAAAGAAGTAAGTAGCTACCCCCAGACAGATATATTTTCCACGAATGGTACTGGCTCTACTCGATAACATCAAAATATGATAGAGAATAACTCCATATAGGAAGATGACTATCGCTCCCCCAATAAACCCATACTCTTCTGCTAAAATGGCAAAGACCATATCGGTATGAGCTTCTGGAATATAGGAATATTTCTGAGTACTCTTACCAATTCCAACTCCTGTTAAACCTCCTAAATTAATCGCGACATACGCATTGCAGACTTGATATCCTTTCCCTGCAAATTTCGATGGTTCACAAGGATTGAAATAGTTAAAACGAGCTTTTTGTTCCGGTGTCAAAATGGCTCCTTCTTTTGCGTATAAGATCAGTCCTAAAAAGACCACTACTACGCATAGAACCTCCATCACTTTCCATTTTTCTTTCGCTAAAATAGGACTCACCAAATAGAAAACACCAAAGATGGATAGTTGAATTAACATCGTTCCTAAATCTTTTTGAAAAAAGACAATGGCAGGGATAATGAGTCCTAAACCACAAAATCCCCAAATCATATTCTTATGATTTACGCGTGGATTTCGTAATCTTTTGCCATACTTTTCAATATAGACAGCCAGGATTGCGATGATGACGGGTTTTGAAAACTCACTCGGTTGCAGGTTAAAAAAACCCAGTCCAATCCAATTGAGAGCCCCTCTTGTAAACTTACCGTGAATAATGGCCACTAAATTAAGGATGGCTAAAGCGCCAAACGGTAACAAAATCCATCCACTATAGTGACTCGTATCTATATTAATCAGAAAAATAAACGCAGCAAATCCCACTATTAATACAATTAAATGACGATAAAAATAGTAATAGACAGATTGGTCCATACCAACAACTGCTTCTCTAGAAGAAGCCGTTACAATATTACAAAGACCAAAAATACAAAATCCCAAAATAATAAACAGCAAGCCTTTATCCATTTCAGAAAATGTTTTCTTGATTTTACTGAGCATGAATCACCTTCTTTACTCTACTACATATACTATAATATCATATTATTCCATCTTTGACAAACGTTTTATTCTAGATTTTCTAGTTAGTTGTCATGAACAAACCAGTACGTTTGCAATATGATATATTGAATAGTTAGGAGGTTTATATGTATTATTATGGTGGATACCAAGGATACGGTGGATACCCTGGCGTTCAAGGTGGATGCGGCAATAACAACAATGGTTATTACGGAGCTGGATACGGTGCTGCTATTCTTTTAGTATTATTCATACTATTAGTAATCATTATCGGAGCTCGTGCCTTTGACGGTGGATATAACAACAATTCTGGTTCAAGAAGATAGAAGGATTTCCTTCTTTTTCTTTTAGGAAGAATCCATCATATACGCATAGTTCTTCCGTTTTTATTTACTTTTTTTCATGATAACGATATACTTTTTCATAAGGAAGGGAAAATATGGAATATAGAGATTTATACAATTCTAATAGAATGTTAACAGGGAAAGCAATATTAAAAGGGCAGCCCATTCCCAAACACCACTATATCATGATGGTCGTTATTTTTATAGAAAATGATCATCATGAATTTTTAATTCAAAAAAAATCACTTCATAAAGGTGGAAAATGGGCTAGTATTTCAGAAATAAAGGAACTTATGGAAAAAGATGCCTTTCATCAAGGACACTACCAGATGTTTCAAGATTGTTTAGAATATTTAAAAGATCAAAACAGTTCCTATCCTGATTAATGAGTTCTTTTCTCATATAGAAGAATTTGATTGAGAGCGAAAAGAATCCCCTTTTTTCTTTTGCTTTTTTAGAGGTTATTTGCTATAATAGTAGTGCTTGGAAGTGAGAACATGTTTCAAAAATTAAATATCTTAGACGAAAAAGAAAAAATCTTACGAAAAAAAAGTGAAGAAGCTACTTTTCCTCTACCGCAAGAATATAAAGATTATATTGATAGAGCCATTCAGGAATTAACGTATAGTCAAATAGAAGAATATGCAGAAAAATATGACTTACGTCCAGGAATGGGATTAGCTTTTCCACAAATTGGAATTTTGAAAAGAATTATTATTATCGTCCATGAATATGAAGAAGGAAAATTTAATAACTATGTGGTAATCAATCCTCGAATTGTCAGTTATTCTGATGAGATGATTGCTGCTGAAGAGGGCGAAGGATGTCTCAGTGTGAATCGCGATGTCGAGGGACACGTTAAAAGACATGCAAGAGTTACAGTAGAGGGATATGATGTAGAAGGAAATAAAATTCGGATTCGTGCAAGAGAAGAATTATCCATTGCCTTTCAACATGAAATTGATCATTTAGAAGGTATTCTATTCTACGATCGAATTGATCCAAAACACCAATTCTATACAGAACAAGAACTTCGTTTGATATAGGAGGTACTATGAAAGGTGCTTTAAAATATATTTTACTATTTGTGGTTGCCTGCATCTGTTCTTTCTTTATTTACGATATATTTGGTCCAGAAGAAGAACACCATATTGGCATTGAACAAACAGAAAAGTAATAGATTTTTGGTCTATTACTTTTTTTCTAGTATTGGTAATTATTTTTTTATATCTTTATATCCATGTTTCTCTTCTTGTACATTCTTCACAGTTTAAGAAAATCTCTTGTTTCTAATGTCAAAAATTTTACTTCACTTAATTGCGTAAATTTTTAACTAAATTTTTTGAAACTTCCAATGGCTTTTTGATTTTCTCATTTCCCTCTTTTATTTGTTGTTCAAAGAGAATTTTATAATCTACCCAATTTGATTCATCAATTTGGTAGGTGTCTATATCTTTGTAAATTTCTTCTAAATTTTGAACTACTTCAAGTAAATCTTCTCCATCCTCTGTAGTAATAGAAGAATATTTTTTCAATAATTCTATCGCATTTTTTAAACTCCAATCGGATATCTGCACATTTTCAAAAATTCTTCCATCAAAGTCATATAAGCTAGATACCCAGCCATTGGTTATATCTAAATATGCTTGATTTAATTCAAACATTGCCATATTAAGATAAGCATTTAAATTAATAGCATCGAAATAAGTCCATTCTAATTTTGTCGATTCATCACCATCAACGGTCTCTGGATTTGCTAGAAAAACAATTCTTGCTGTTTCTCGTGGTACTTTTATTGTGGCTTGATAAGTTTTGCCTTCTTCTAGAAAACCTAGGCGTAGTTTTTCACTTGATGACAAATATATACTATTCATTATAATGTCATCATTCTCATCAAAAAACATAACATAATCATTCCAATAAATGCGCTGAGAAGGATCTATCTTAAGAGCTAATGCATCG
Source organism: uncultured Bacilli bacterium (assembly GCA_947629315.1). GTDB lineage: Bacteria > Bacillota_I > Bacilli_A > RF39 > UBA660 > UBA5578. The sequence goes on along the minus strand of CANRDB010000019.1, from coordinate 17,078 downwards.
ACTGTCATTTCATATTCCTGTGAATTTCTTGCATAAAAATTGTAGTTAGTAATTTGAATACGATTTTTCTCATCTCCTAACTTTCCAATGGTTTCCGGTATAATTAACTCAACATCCTGCCAAAAATTTGGAACAGTTACTTCAATATCAACACTTTCCGTTGCATTTTTTATAGTTACCGTTGCCTTGCCTGGTAATAAAGCTGTAATATGTAATGCAGCAGGCTTATATTCATATCCTTCATAAACCTCTTTAATATAACAACTAACAATCGTTGAATCTGAACTACTACAAGAAACGTCGCTAGAGCCAAGCAAAGTTCCCAAAGTTATAGGAATATCGATTTGTTTTTTTACAACAATCGAATTAGGGGAATCGACAATAAGTGTATCTTCCCACTGAGCTTGAAGTTTAAGATTTCTGTGGTGCCAATTCGTATTTATTGAACTTATATAGGTATTTTCATCAACCAATAACCAACCTATAAAAGTATAACCATCTCTGATAGGATCAGCTAAAAATATAGTTTCTGAATCAATATCGTAGGTAGTAGGATTCTTTCCTCCTTCAACCCCACCATTTAAATCATAAGTAATTGTATAAGTTTCTTTTTCCCATTGAGCATATAAAGTAATGGTATCCTCATCTTGAGATGTTAAGTTTTGAACTTTTTCATGACTAGCGTAAGAAGTTCCACTTCCATCTTCTTTTGTATTCCATCCTGTAAATGCATAACCCATAATAATAAACCTTGGATCTTCTAAACTAACAGTTTCATCATATGCAACTTGTACAGAATTACTGATAGAATATCCATGACCCATCTCATAATTAATATAATATTTATTAGGCTCCCATATCGCAGTTATAGTAATATCTTCCGTATAATGAAGACAACTATCTTTCAATGAGAAATATCTCATAGTACCAGACGATGCAGAAATTTTCCAGCCTTGGAAACGATATCCTTTTTTCATAGGATCTGCTATATGAATATATTCTTCATATGAGAAAGAATTCTTTCTTTCACCTTCTAAATCTCCACCATTCAAATCGTAAGTAATGTTATAAGTTTCCTTTTCCCATTGAGCATATAAAGTTACTGTTCCTTTATTCGCAGTTGTTAATCCTTTTACTACTTTTTCATCTGTATAAGAGGTTCCTGTTCCATCTGCTTCCGTGTTCCAACCAATGAATTTATACCCTATTCTTTGAAATTTATTTGTTAAAGTTATGGTTTTATCATACTTTATTACCACATCAGACATCTTACCATTCGTAGCCCCATTGCCATTATATTTTATGGTATAACTATTGACTGACCATTTCGCATAAAGAGTTTTATTTCCAGTAGAACCTTTCTTAATAGAAGTTACTTTTGTTTTATATTTCGAATCACTATACCATCCTCCAAAAGTATAGCCTGTTCTTGTTGGATTTTTCAAAGTAATTGTACCGGTTGTTACTGTATAGGTTTCTGGATTACTAGTGCTGTTTTCTCCACCATTTAAATTATATTTAATGGTATAGGTATTCTTTTTCCACTCGGCATATAAAGTTACGGTTTCTTTATTCTTAGATGTTAAATTTTTAACAGATTCTTTATTTGTATAAGTGGTACCAGTGCCATCTTTCTTCGTATTCCATCCGGTAAAAGTATAACCTGTTCTTTTAAATTTGTTAGATGTTAAAGTTACAGATTTATTATATTTCGCACTAGTATTAGACATTTTGCCTGTTCCGCCATTTGCATTATACTTAATCGTGTAACTATTAGCAGTCCACTTCGCATAAAAAGTCTTATTTCCAGTAGATCCTTTCTTAATAGTGGTTACTTCCTTCTTATATTTCGAATCACTATACCACCCTCCAAAAGTATAGCCTGTTCTCGTTGGATTTTTTAAAGTAATAGTTTTGGTTGTAACCGTATATGAGGTTGGATTAGATACCTCTTTTCCACCATTTAAATTGTATTTAATGGTATAAGTATTTTTCTTCCACTGTGCATACAAAGTAATTGTTCCTTTATTTTTCGATGTTAGATTTTTAATAGATGCCTTATTCTTATAAGATGTACCACTTCCATCTTTCTTCGTATTCCATCCCGTGAAAGTATAACCTGTTCTTTTAAACTTATTGGATGTTAAAGTTACAGACTTATTATACTTCACACTCGTATTAGACATCTTACCAGTTCCACCATTACTATTATATTTTACAGTATAAGTGTTTACTGTCCATTTCGCATAAAGTGTCTTACTTCCAGTAGAACCTTTCTTAATAGAAGTTACTTTCTTCTTATATTTCGAATCACTATACCACCCTCCAAAAGTATAGCCTGTTCTGGTTGGACTTTTTAAAGTAATCGTACTCGTAGTTACTGTATAAGTGGTTGGATTACTACTGCTATTGGTTCCACCATTCAAATTATAGGTAATCTTATAAGTATTCTTCTTCCACTGTGCATATAAAGTGATTGTTCCTTTATTTTTAGAAACTAATCCTTTTACTACTTCTTTGTTTTTATAAGATGTACCACTTCCATCTTTTTTCGTATTCCATCCCGTAAATGTATAGCCTGTTCTCTTAAATTTATTTGTTAAAGTAACATTTGTACTATACTTAGTAGTGGTATCAGACATCTTACCTGTTCCACCATTCGCGTTATACTTAATCGTATAGCTATTAGCAGTCCATTTTGCATAGAATGTCTTATTTCCAGTAGAACCCGCTTTAATAGAAGTTACTTTCTTCTTATATTTTGAATCACTATACCATCCTCCAAAAGTATAGCCTGTTCTTGTTGGATTTTTCAAAGTAATAGTTGACATTCCATCATAAGTTCCTGGGTTAGAAGTAGAATTCACTCCACCAGATAATACATAAGTAATTGTATAGTTTGCTTCTTCTACTACCTCACTATCTTCTGCCATAACGACAGGTGCCGTCATGGCAAATAAAGAAAAAGCAAGAAAAAAACTAAAAAGAAACTTTTGAAATTTTTTCATAAACTACTCCTCTCTTCTGCATCTTTTATTATACTACGATTTAAAAAAAAAAGAAATCATTGATATTTTTCTATTTCTATATCCATGTTTCCTTTTTTATTTTGATAAATAATTTCTTTAAATACAAATTTTCCATATCTACGAACAGAAAATACATCACCATTTTTTAAAAGAATTTCCTTTCGCAAACATTCTTCATAATTTAAGAAAACTTCTTTTGCATCTATTTTTTCTAATATGTTTTTTCTACTCACTCTTAACAATTTTGCAAGAACAGCATCTAAACGAAGACTAGATACATGGAGAATCATCGTCTCAAACTTTGGTTTAAAATTCATCAAAAGTTTTTGATCTCTCGCTACAATTTGAACCGTATTTTTTCCAATCTCATGAACATGATTTTTCAAATAGGTAGCCACTGGTTTTAAGGCAACGACATAGTGAGTATCGGTAATCATAATATCACTATAAAAATAAGGAAGAATTTGATGGGCAAAGAAAACACCCATGATAGACCGATGTTCTAGTGGAACTTTAGAAACAATTTCTAACAGTTCCATATCTGGTAGTTGTCCCCGATAAAATAAAACTTTTTCAGCGCCTGGATAAGGTTCAAATACGGAATAAGGAATTCCTTTTTTCTGAAGAATACGACGAACCTCTTTTTGTTCTTTGGGATCTAAGAAGACACTACTTTCTCCTCTTTCTATTTTTTCTATCGCATTGGTTAAAAAAAATTTATTTTCCATACTTTTTCCTATATTCTTCGTAAGTCATTTCTTTATCAATAATGGTACCATCCTCTTGAATATCGATAATTCTAGTAGCAATACTTTCGATAATATGTTGATCATAAGTAGAAAACACAATCGTTCCCTTAAAGTTCATCAATCCCTCATCTAAAGCAGTAATTGCTTCCATATCTAAATGATTCGTAGGTTCATCTAATAAGAGAACATTGCCGTGTTCTAACATCATTTTCGATAGCATACAACGAACTTTCTCTCCACCGGATAAAACGTTTACTTGCTTCAATGCCTCTTCCCCACTAAATAGCATTCTTCCTAAAAATCCTCTTACAAAGGCATCTTCTTTTACACTAGAATATTCTCTTAACCATTCCACCATATTTTTATCTTGATTAAAATATTCATCATTCTTTTTTGGATAGTAAGAAGTAATGACGGTTGTCCCTACTTTCACAGTACCGGTATCTGGTTTTATCACTCCTCCTAATATTTCTAAGAGTGCAGTTTTACCAGCTTCATTTGTTCCCAACAAAGCAATTTTATCTCCCGGTTTTAACGTCATTCTCACATTCTTTAATACTTCTACACCATCTATTACTTTTGATACTTTCTCTAGATGAATAACCTCTTTTCCTAAATAGCGTTCTGGTTCAAACTGAATGAACGGATATCTTCTACTGGATGGCTTAATATCCTCTAGTACTATTTTTTCTAATGATTTCTTTCGACTAGTAGCCTGTTTTGATTTAGATGCATTCGCACTAAATCTCCGAATAAAATCTTGTAGTTCGGCAATTTTTTCTTCTTTTTTCTTATTAGATTCACGCATTTGTTTTTGAATTAATTGACTAGATTGATACCAGAAATCATAATTTCCTGCAAATAACGTCATTTTTTCATAATCAATATCCACCATATGCGTACATACTTTATTCAAGAAATAGCGATCATGGGAAATCACAATTACCGTATTTTTAAAATCAATTAAAAATTCTTCTAACCAACTTTTACTCTCTAAATCTAGTCCATTCGTAGGCTCATCCAATAACAAAATATCCGGTTCTCCAAATAAAGCACGAGCGAGCATAACTTTAACTTTATCAGATTCTTTCAAATCTCTCATCATTTTCGTTTGAAGAGCAGTAGGAATTCCTAATCCATCCAGTAAAACAGCTGCATCAGCTTCTGCTTGCCAACCATTTTTCTTTAAAAATAGATCCTCTAAAATTCCCGCCCGAATACCATCTTCATTCGTGAAATCCGCTTTCATATAAAGTTCTTCTTTTTCCGTTTTAATATCATATAGTTCTTGATCTCCCATAATGACAGTATCAAGAACGTTATAATCATCATAAGCATGGTGGTTTTGGACTAACACAGACATTCTTTCTCCCTTACCAATGATGACATCTCCACTCGTAGATTCTACTTCTCCACTTAGAATTTTTAAGAACGTTGTCTTGCCAGCTCCATTCGCACCAATTAACCCGTAGCAATTATTATTTTCAAATTTTAAATTGACATTTTCAAATAAAATTCTTTTTCCATAGCGTAATCCTAAATTTTCAACCATTAACATAATTTCACGTCCTGACTATTTCATAATATCATAAAACCTTAAAAAAGCAAAGAAAAAGAGGTACGAATCCTCTTTTCCTTTTTTAACGTTCAGTAAATTTCACATTTTTCTCTGATGTACGTTGTTCTGTAACATCCGCTCCCGTTTGATTTAAATAATGAACATCTATTTTCTCACGAGTAGTACTACTACCAAGATAACTAATGGTAATTCCAGAAGCATCGGCATCAGGATCATCTCCTACGTTAATACCAAATTTCGCAGTAGCCATACTTCCTTTTACCCAGAAGTTACTAGCATAGAGTTCTAACTTATTAGCCTGACTTTCAGCATCCAATTTTATAAAATAGGTGTCACTATTGTTAATAATCGAAGTAGTTATTTGAATGTTGATAATACCGGTTGCTTTCTTCATCTGAATAAATGTCATAGCATTATTTTGATCATCAAATTCATTACCAACGATACTAGTGCCATCTTCGTCCTCATCAGGAACAGTTCCATCAACATCTCCCTCAAATTCTACAAATGTTTTTAAATGGTTTCCATTAAATATATTATAGAATAAAACGGTTCTTGGTTTATCATGTGTATAATAAAGAATACTATCCCATTTTTGTCCATTACTCAATGCTTCTGCACTATAGACAACTTGCGAACTACGGAAGAATTCTCCCTCAATCTTTACAACATCATGTCTTCCATCAACCACATTTACTTTCTTACCGATTACTTTCATAGAACTGAAAGATACATTCGTACCCGTTACAATAATCTCACCTTTCAAGATACCGGTAATCTTACCAGAACCTGGAACAGTTCCGGTAAGAAGAACATTGTCTCTTGAAATCGTCAATGGTTCTTCTAAATCAATTTCAGCATCGATAATAATCGTAGTATATTGATTATTTTGTAAAGCTTCTTTTAACTGAGTTTCTGTTTTTACTGACGTAACATGATCTTTATATTGTGCTGCTAAAACAGCTACATAACTAGTATCATAATTAGCTTTAGGAACAGAACCGGTTGGATACTGCGTTTCTCCTTGTGCCCATGCACTAAGGGTATATTTAGCAGATGCTGTCTCATATGTTGTTAAATATTGATAATCTGCTGGTGGTTCTGGAGCATGCTCCTCTTCGCTTGTTCTATCGTCATAACGAACAAAATAAAGTGGCATACCAGCAAGTCCTCTATTTCCAATATAGGTAATTTTTGCCCATCTATTAGAAAATTTATCATTCAAATAATAATGCGTATAATTATAATTTGCTTTTTCTACTTTTTCATCACCTATTGTAAAGCGACCATTCGCATAATCTGGTTGTTCTTCAATAATCTTTTCATACGTTTTAATCTCCTCATAAGGAGTAGAAGGTGCCTTTTTATCATCTGTAAGAGTAAGTTCTACTTTTGAATTTTTTGATTTCGTAGCTCTAACAGTTGGTACATCATAGGACTCATTTGCAAAAGTAACACTGCTAGCGATAAAGGTTCCACCATCTTCCACTTGAACGCCAGCCTCATAATCACCTGTCAATTCAATGTCATGAACTTCTACCGTAGCACCTTTTAATACTTTGATAGCATATTTGATACCATTTACAGTTGCTACTCTTTGTACAGTTGGTGAATTTTCAATTTCCACATCAAATACTTCTGACTTACCAGAAGATACCGTAATGACAGCATCTGTACTTTCACCACGATAAGTAAGTTTATTTCCTCGACCATCAATAATCTCATCTTCGGTGATGACGATTGGTTTACTAATTTCAAAATCTTTCTCTAAAATAACTTTAGAATATTTATCATCTTTAAGAGCTGCTAACAACTGTTGCTCATCTTGAGCATAGGTGTAATCAGCCTCAAAATCGATTGTATATTCTTTTTCTTCCTCCTGAACTTCAGCGGTATTCTTCAAAGTTACTACTTTAATCGTTAACGTATCGTTTAATAGTTCGTCTACGATAGAACTTTCGTTATTAGAAAGAACTTCATATAACATTTTTTGCATTTCTTGAATAACTGCTTCCTTATTATCCGCTGTATCAAAATGAGCAACATGCGTTTCGTCATTGTTATAGATAAGGTCAATAGCGGTTACTTCTCCTTTTTCAAGAACGTAAGCGATTGCACCTGGAAGATTCGTTTCCCATAATTCAGAAATAGCAATTTTCGTATTCAAAAGATTAAATGTAATCTCCTTACCATCTTTAGATACCGTAAAATCATCATAAGTATTACCGTTTTGAACGACATCTTCGATAAAACGATCTACCTCTAGTTCCCAGTGTGGCACTAATGTTTTATCTTCTGAAACACTCGTATTAAACTCATACTCATTCTCTTCATCAGATTCCATCCAATACAAGAATGTATGATAATCATTGCCTTCTGGATCTTCTTCTGGTTGTGTTAATATTTCATCTTCATAGATTTGCTCGGTAACATCCCCTGTTGGATATTGATAAGTAATCACATGAGCATGAACAAATTCAATTTTGGAATAATCGATTGTCTCCGTGCTTGGTAAATAGTCATAGTGATTATCCCCATCTAAATCTGTCGTAATGGTAATTTTACAATCATCACTAGAATGCTCTTGACAATTCTTAATCTTGTCTTCATCTAATGAGAACAAAATGGTTAATCCTTCTTCATCAAAATCTTTTCTCGTAAATGTCTTTGTATTTTTTCCTTGAACCGTTACTTTCATATCATCAGAAAGAACTTCAGGATGAATAGTAAAGGCAAAATAGAATCCTGTTTTGTCTGAACCGCCAAAAGCAGTAACCTCATTATTTTCATAAATTTTTCCAGTTAACTTACCATCAACGATATTAATTTCATCCTTGGCATTTTTTTCATAATGATAATCAGTTTTCATGGATTCAATAGATTCTGTTGGAACGGTTGTATCAATCGTTACTTCACTCTTTTCTTGAAGAACTAATTGACTCCAATCAACCGTAATATCAAATGGAGCATATTCTTCCAATTCACCATCCATATTCACAACAATTTCAAATGAACGATTTTCTACTGGTGTTGTTGGATCAAGCGCTAAAAAGATAACCATCTCATTCGTAGTATCGAAAGAATCCTTTCCAACAATCATTCTAGTACCGCCATCACAGCTCTTACATGGAATAATAACTTCTGTATTCTCTGTTGGAGCAACTTTTGTCTTGATAACAATTGGTAAATAATAATGAGTTTGTAAATTTTCACCAAAACCATCTTGCTTGGTTTCTATCATAGGTAGAAGTCCCGTTACGGTTGCCTTATCAGCTACTTGTGAAATAGAAACAGAATAATGTTCTGGCTTTGTCCAGTGGAATGAGGACTCTTTCAAAACATTTTCTACAGTCTTTTCACTACCACTAAATTCATTAGAAACAACAGTATCAGATGATTTTAATAATTGTAATTGACTATAATCTACCGTATAAGTTACTGGTAAATATTCGTATTTATTTGGTCCATCTAAATCAACTGTTATCTCAAAAGAAGTTGGATAATTTCCATCATGAGAACCATTATCAGCAGTTTCTGTTCCCTCTGCCCTACGTAACAAAATTAATTGATTTCCATCAAAATCTTCCTTATGTTTCTTTGGAACGTCTCCTAATGATCCCTGATTAATCGTTACTTCAATATCATCTGGTACTTCATCAAGGTCCAACGTAAATACGAAGAAGTGACCTTGTTTATAAGTTTCCCCAAATGGAACATTTGTTAATTCTTGATTGGCAACAATACCACTTACAAGAATTTTATGGTCATTCTCTGGGTCTACCTCTACTGAATAATCCAATTGTTTTTCATAGTTCCACTTTCTTAATGCTTCACGAACCTCTTCTGTAAAGTCTTTTCCAAATTTTGCACTAGATGTTGTTTGTAATTTCAAAGCACTATAATCAATCGTGATTGTGTATGGAGCATAGTCTTCTCCCTCTCCATCCATATCAACAACAACTTCAAATTGGCGATTCTCTACTGGTGTATCAGGATCAATAGACATGATAAGAGCAATTTCCTGTTTCGTATCAAAAGAATCTTTCCCAACATTCTTTACTCCATTCACACAACTCTTGCATGGAACAGTTACTACGGTTTCATCGGTTGCGTCTATTAATGTTTGAATCACAAGTGGTAAATAGTATCCTGTTAATTCTTCTTCAGGGAATCCTGTAACATCCTCTACGATTGGTAAAAGTCCAGTAATGGTTGCACGATTTCCAGACATTGCTACCTGAAGATCAAATCCCTCTTTTGGTTGCCAATGATAAGAAGATTTCTCACCAAAAATGTCTTCTAAAGTTGGAATTTTTCCCTCACTATTGGTTCCCGTTAACTTGTTTTCAATATTAGATTTTGAACTTTCTTGAAGAATCAATTTACTATAATCTATCGTATATTCTACTGGTAAATAATAAGCTTCTTCACCATCTAAATCTACGGTAATCGTAAATGTTTTTGAATTCTCATCAACGGCTGCTCTTAAAATAAGAGCTTCATTGTCAGTTGTGATCAATTTTGTTTTTTCATCTTTTAATGTAATCTTCGTTTGATTAGACATTTCATCAGCAGTAAGTAATAAGGCAAAGAAATGTCCATTTTTATTCATCTCTCCAAAAGCACTTTCATTGACATCTTGTCTAGAAACTTTTCCTTGAACATAAACCTTATAGGAATCTTGATCATCATTTTCTACTTGATAAGTTTTTTCGGTTTGATATCCAAAACTAAATAACTTATCTCCATGAGATGACAAAAGTTCCTCACTAAAATGAATGCTAGAATACTGTTGGAAATCTGCTCCACTATAATCAATTGTATAAGAAGTTGCATCATATTCATCTCCATCACCGTCTAAGTCTACGGTAATCGTATGAGTTCCTACTGCAGGGTCTGCTGCTAATATGAGGTAGTGAACACCACCTTCAACATGTCCTTGAACTTTCTTTTCCCCATTTATTAAAGTGGTCTTAATAACCGTTTCTTCCGTCTCTCCTGGCACTTCCAATTTATAAATAAAATAATAACTACCTGGAGATTTCGTTTCTGCTGGATACCAACTATCTAAATTGGCATGTTTTTCTATCAATCCTGTTAACACTCCATCTGGTGATAACGATAAACTACTATGGTTTCCAGAAGAATAATAGTCACTATCGCTAAAAACATCCCCAATGTCTACAGATACTGAAAATTCCGTAGGCTCTGATAATAATTGGTAATCGATGTAAGAAATATTGAAAGTAGAATCCTCTGTAATTTCTGTTGTTCCTACTTTATTTTCTTGGATGGCGAATCCTGTTGTTTCTCCATCACCATTAAATTCTCCATCAAGGAAATGGATAGTCATTTTTCCAAAAATGGCATCCTGATTTGTCTTACCATCTGCCGTAGTAGCAGAAATCGTTCCTGCCGCTAACATATAATCTTGTGGCTTTAATGTATGAGCAGAGGTAAATACATACTTTCCGATGATGTAAGCACTTTCAGCATCTGGTTCATATTCTAGAATTGTCTGTTCTAATTCTTCATATGACATTTGTTTTGCAAATGTTGGTACCATTGCTAGAAAGAATGTTGCTACTGCTAACAACAATAATTTACTTGTTTTCTTTATCATACTTTTTTTCCTTTCTATACTTTTATCAAAATTTTTGTTACTCGCATGCTTGATTATTCGATATTTTTAGTCTTGTAAACAATATCAGTCACTTTTATATCTGTACCGTCCGTCAAATGAATGGTTGCTGTCTTTACCTTTGTATTTATAAACTTAACATCGACATTGTTAGACTGTTTAAATGGTCTCGTGTTCCCATTATAGGTAATCGTTTTATAGTCTTCAAACTTTTTACCATCTTTCGTAACGGATATTTCGTATTGACTAATATTACCTAACGCATCTTTTAAGGCTGTAAAGGTAATAGAGTAACTACTTTCAACCGTTACGATGATACTAGCAATTTTTCTACCATCCTCTGTTGTAACGGTGATTCTAGAAGTACCTGCTTTTAATCCTTTAATTTTACCATTCGCATCCACGCTTACTCTTGCTGGATTACTACTAGACCATACTACTTTTTGATTGGTTGCATTACTTGGTTTAATAACAGCCTTCAAGTTCAAGGTATCCCCTACTTTAATGGTTCTATTTCCACCACTAATCGATACAGATACTACAGGAATTTTTTGATTCGTTTCCGTAGTTGTCTTCCGTTCTTGAACAGTTATTTTTTTCGTAGCTGTCTTTTTACCATCATCCGTTGTTACAGTAATTGTCACAGTTCCTGGTTGAAGGGCTTTTACTTTACCATTTCCATCTACAGTAGCAATCTTTTTATCACTACTAGACCATGTTACTTTTTGATTGGTTGCATCATCTGGTGTTACTACAACTTTCAAGGTAATGGTATTTCCTTGTACTACGGTATTAGACCCTTGAATAGAAACACCGGTAACAGAAACCTCTTCGACAACTACTTTTACCTTACAAGTAGCGCTATATGTTCCATCTTTGGTCTTTACAGTAATCGTCACAGTTCCTGATTGAAGGGCTTTCACATTTCCATTTTCATCTACTGTAACAATTTTATCATTACTAGAAGACCAAACTAAATCCTCTTTATTAACACTCTCTGGCAGAGTTTCAATTTCAATCTTCTTATTTTTGTTCAAAAGAATAGATATTTCTTTTTCTGTTAACTGAATATTTTCAACCTTTGACCACTTTGCTACTAACTGGATATCATCCGAAATCTTGGTATTAAAATCAAACTTCTTATCTTCATAATACCATCCCTCAAAGATATATCCCTCTTTCGTTGGATTTTTCGGTTTTTCAATCGTTCCATTCTCTTTTACTTTTAAAGAACTAATGACTGAACCACCTTGTGTATCAAAGGTAACTTCATATTCCTTTTTACTGCATGCACGAATCAATAGGAATATGATAATTGCTATAACAATCACACCTACTAGTAGTTTCCAAATAATGGAAGAGTTTTCTTTTTCTACTACTTTTTCTTTTTTCTCTTCTGTTTTTTTAACTACCTCTTTTTTTTCAGTCGAACTCTCTTTTATTCTTTTATCATTGTGAAGGACATTCTCTTTTGCTTCTTCTTTTGGATGAGAAGTATGCTCTTTTGTAGCATTTGACTCTGGATGGGTCACTTTCTTCTTTGGAATGTTTTCTTCACGGGAAGACGTCTTTGCTTTTGCTACACGTTTGGCATTATTATTTTTAGAAGCATTTGCCGTCTTCTTAGCATTCGTTGGTTTGTTTTCCATATTCTACTCCTTTCTAAAACGCTACCTAGATGCTGATATGTCGGATAGCATTTCTGTAATCATTATATCATACTTTTTCTTTTTTTTAACGAAATTCAAGAAATATCCCCACTTTTTCTCAAAAAAAAGAATATCTGATCGATATTCTTCTCCATTTCTTAGTCTTCTTTTTCCCATTTCGCAACTAATTCTATATTTTGCGAAACAGATTTTGAAAAGTCAAATTTGGTATCTTTATAATACCATCCTAAAAATTCATATCCTTTTTTGATAGGCTCTGTCGGTTTAGAAACTTTAGATGTCGGAGTGACATACTGACTTTCTACTTCGGAACCTCCATCACTATTGAAAGTAACCACATAGAAAATATCCTCTGCTGTTGCAATTTTTCTCCATTTAGCGACCAAGGTGATATTCTTTCGGACAGGGGATTCAAAATCATAAGGTTCTTCATCCAAATACCATCCTAAAAATTCATATCCTTCTCGTGTTGGTTCTTCTGGTTTCAAAACCATTTCCCCTGTTTGAACAGAAACTTTATCTACCTTGCTACCACCGGCAGTATCGAATTGAACGATATAGTGATTACCAAGGAATAAACAATAGAAAACACTTATTAGGAGCACAACAACAGTAGTTCCTAATATCATACCCATATTTCTCTTTTGCATAAGTCCTCCTATTCCAAACTCATTATACAAAATTTCAAAAAATAGTGTCAAGAAAAAAAGGAAAAAAATTCCTTTTTTCGCCTTGCTTTCACTTATACAAAAATTTTAAACGATTAATGACCTTTTTTTCAATTCGCGAGATATAGGACTGACTAATTCCTAATGTTTCCGCAACCTCTTTTTGGGTCATCTCTTTTTGATTATGTAATCCATACCGTAATACCATAATTTCTTTATCACGTTTACTTAATTTTTCAATTTCAGAATACATCAAGTTCTTTTCAGTTTCTCTTTCTAATCCTCTTGTTACGATATCATCATCCGTTCCTAAAATATCCTCTAGGTGTAACTCATTTCCTTCCGAATCGAAACTAAGACTATCTTCAAAACTGACCTCACTTCTTCTTTTTTTATTCTTTCGTAAAAACATTAAAATTTCATTATCGATACATCGTGAGGCATAGGTTGCTAATTTGATATTTTTATCCAAATTGTAAGTATTGATTCCTTTGATGAGACCGATTGCTCCAATACTTACTAAATCCTCTAAATCAATACCTGTATTTTCATATTTTTTCGCTAAAAAAACGACTAATCGTAGATTGTGTTCAATCAACTTTGCTTTCGACTCTTCATCTCCTTTTTGAATATAAAAGAGTTCTTCCTCTTTGGATAATGGTTCTGGTAATTTATCTAAACTGCCAACAAAATATAATGGTTTTAAAAATAATTTTTTTAAAAACTGCCATATCTTTTTAATCATAACATTCTCCTATCATCGTTTTATGAAGTAGAAAGTCTACTCCATCCATCGTAATATTTCGATCCATGATGCCAAGATATAGATTCTTCCAAGACCTCCCCTCTATCGTTAATTCTCGAATGGGATAACATGGTAAAAGTCCTACTCCAGATGCCGTCTGATAAGGGATATAAAGAGAAGATGGTGGAAGTACTAAATTCTTGCTGGCTAAAATAACTGGTTTTCGCTTATACATTAAAGAGTTTCCACTATCGATATATCCTACTCCACTCACCGATTGCTTTCCCACTACCATCCATACCTTTTGATAGAAGTGATAATTCTCTTGCATCGTTTTCATCTTTCGCACATAATACGCAATGGCAATGGGCGCTAAAAAAAGCATTCCCAAAAAATTTAACTGGTAACTATTAGAGATAAACGATGTTTTCACTCCTCCAAAAGAGAAAGTAGTATTCCATAGATAAATGATTCCTCCTAACGTAATACTAGCAAAGTAAAAATAGCCTAAATTTTTAAGCAGATAACGAAAATTTTGATAGGGAAAAGTAAGGAGAATCATTCCTACACTAAATAGTAATTTTACCCCTAATAAAGAAAGATTGCTGATGGGAAGAAAAAGACAGAACACACTAAAACTTCCTAGAAAAGCTCCTGATACCACACGATAAAAATTTACCTTTCGCTTTAAGATGGATGCCACACTTAAAAGCAACAATAAATCAATCAAAAAATTAAAGAGAAGGAGTAAATCTACATAGACTTTCATGCCATCACCAGTATCATTATAGAAAAAGAAAAAGAGGAAATGTGTCATATTTTATGAAGACACGAAAAAAAGGACAAAGTCCTTTTACTATCTTTCGAATGGCTATAAACGTAGTTAACTTTGCGTCATAGGTCAAGCAGATTTTCTCTAGTTCTCACATCACGTTACCATGGTTGCGGTTCCCCTTTAAGAAAACTAATACCCCGTTACCGGACTGTATGGCTTGATTACCACTTAGTACGCACTGCAATCCTACATTTCTTGACACTCTAGGAGTTTTCCTCACCAACTGTCTATTGTTAGTTCTTTTTTGCAATATATGTTTCAAGTAGCGATACGAAACTAATTCTAGCTATAAACTAGTTCCGTTGAACATCTATCCCCATATATCACGCAAGACAAGCTACACTACTCATAACTTTTCGCCACAAAATAGGTTCTGCCCTATCTGTATCTTATCAATGGTAAGACACAAAATAAGGTCTCCATGAATGGTGGGTCACTTGCGTATGCCATTACGGGCGCCCAACACTCTACCTTCCAGCATCCACCCCAAACTGGGCGTAAGAAGCAGACACCAAAAGTTTCACAGATGTGCTCTTTAACAGCTTTTTAATTCTGTCTTCTCAATAGACATTATTGACTAGAATAATGTGCCATCAACAAATACATATTACCACAATGACAAAAAAATGTCAAATTACAAACTTTTATACTCTATTCTATTGCTTATTCTAAAAAAATATGATAGTCAATTAATTTTCATCAAAATAATGTTTAATCATTCTCTTTTGTACCGGTGGAAACTTCATAAAATCGCCATAGACACTCCGCAAAATCTTTTCGGCTTCTTTCGGTACAGGAGCTATTCCATTTTCAAACTTTACCATTCTAGGCTTTCCATACCATTCTCTTGGTAGCGTCTGTTTTTGATAAGAATAATAACTTCCTAAATTAATCATATAAGGATTTTCTTCTCTATTATATTTTATAAAAGTACGATCGAGTTTCCGATGAATCCGAGAAACAGAAAAAAAGTGAGAACAGAATTTTACTACTCTTGCTTTTAACCCTTTCGGTTTTCTAAGATTCAATTTATAGGATAACATTCCCCGGTAAAATTTAATTTGGATGGCCTGCATCTTCTGTCCAAAACTATTTTTAACAGGAACCGAATCAAGAGGGAAAATATCGAGTACTGGTCCATTATGATTGGTTAGATGAGCAATATGTTCCTGACGATATGGAGTATCTTCTAAATAACGAATCTTCATGAATGGAGACCAATAGTTTTCGATTAGCGTACTATGTTGTACTTCAAAACTCTTAGAAATCATTTTCGGAGCTACTTTTAAAAACTTTTCATAGTCATCTCTTGGCATCAAAATATCAATATCGTCATCCCATGGGATAAATCCTTGATGACGGATGGCTCCTAACATCGTTCCCTCTCCTAAATAATAGGTTATTTTTTCTTTTTGACAAATACGATTTACTTCTTTTAAGATCATGAAATCAATTTGTTGTAACTTTTTCCTTGATGACGCATCCCCATCAAAAAGAGGAGTTGGATAATTCGGATAACGATAGAGAATAAAATGCCCTATTCCATCCACAGGCGTTGCTGCTGGAGAAGTCCAATAAATCCATTTGGTATCTGGTATGCGCCAATTTTCTCCATACTTTTCTTCTAATAATTTCTCGGGAGAAACAGGAATATGAATCGTATGATTATCAACCTCGATATCCTGCACTTTGGTTATTTTTGAGTAGTGCATCTTTACAATACTCCGGTCATTCTTATTTTGATAAACCTCTTTAGGTTTGGTATAGAAAAGCCATGTCACAGACTGATTCTTCTCTATCTCATAATAATTTAAATCGATTTTAATATCCCGGTAGTAGAAAGAATCTTCAACAAAGTGATTATCAAAATAGTAACTTCTCCACAATTGATAACCTTGTTGTTCTAAATAGAAACGAATTTCTAAAACTTGTTCGTGACTTGCAAACACACCCACATCCATATCCAAGTCATGTTTCAAAAGTCCATGTTCTCTTACTAATCCTAGGAGTGTTCCAAAATCCGCAAAAGAAGTAATGTGAAGAGAATCTAGGCAACCTTGTAAATGCTCTAATACCTCTAACCCGTGAGACTGAATATTTGCTCTTTTCTTCGCATTGATTTTTTCTTTTCTCTTTTTCACAATAAAAGAAGAACGAACGAT
>CANRDB010000018.1 GCA_947629315.1 uncultured Bacilli bacterium | reverse complement strand
ACATTTAACTTATTATACACTAATCAGACTTATTTCTGCTTTTTTATTAAAAACGGAATTTCAAATGAAAATTAACGACAGGTATAAATAAAGGCGAAAAGCCTTTTTTCTTGTAAAAAATTATGATATAATAAGGAACAGTAGGTGTGGTGGATATATATGTATTTAAAAAAGATAGTCGCCCAAGGTTTTAAATCATTTGCTGATAATACCGTGTTAGATTTTGATAATAATATTATTGGCATAGTAGGACCAAATGGTAGTGGAAAAAGTAATGTTGTCGATGCCATTCGTTGGGTATTAGGAGAACAATCCGTCAAATCCCTCCGTGGAGATGGCAATATGACAGATGTCATTTTCGATGGTAGCAAGAGTAGAAATGCCATGGGAGTCGCATCGGTAACCATCGTCTTTGATAACCATGATGCTTATTTACCACTCACTTTTGAAGAGGTTGCCATCAAAAGAAGAATTTATAAAGATGGAACGAATGAATTTTTCCTAAATAACGAAAAGGTGAGATTAAAAGATATCACAGACCTTTTAATGGATAGTGGAATTGGTAAGGAATCTTTTAATATCATCAGTCAGGGAAAAATTGATGATATTTTAAATAGTAAACCACAAGAAAGAAGAGTCATCTTTGAAGAAGCATCTGGTGTTTTAAAGTACAAAAAAAGAAAAGAAGAAGCATTACGCAAACTAGATAGAACCCATGACAATATGCATCGGGTAGAAGATATTATTCATGAATTAGCGCAACAAATAGAACCTCTTAAGGAACAAAAACGAATTGCTCTAGAATATTTCCATTTATCCGATACGCTTAAGGATTTAGAAGTCTCACTCGCGACACTAGATATTACTCGCTTGAATGAAAAATATCAAAAAGATAAAGAAAAAATAGAAACGTTATCTTTAGAATTAACAGGCATTTCCACGAATAATACGAAAGCGGATGCGAAAATTCTAGAATATAAACAAAAAGAAAGTGAACTAGAAGAAACAATCAGTACTTTTCAAAAGGAACTCCTTCATTGGACCCAAAAGGCAGAGCAAATTAACAGTCAAAAAGAGATTTTAGTGGAACGGAAAAAATACGAAGTAGAAGATACGAAACTTCATAATACCATTTTAGAGTTAAAAGAAAATGAATTAAAATATGAAAATGAATTGAAGAGTTATGAGTTAGAAATCGGTTCCATTTTAGAAGAGTTAAATCGCTATCAAAAAGAGGCAGATGAAAAGCAAGCTCTTTTAGCGGCAGAAAAAAATAAAAGAAGAGAATTAGAGGCCGAATTAACGAGTTATGTTCGTCAGAATAATATGGTTCATACCAAGATTGGTACACTAGAAGAAAGTATTGAGAATAATACTTCTCTTCCTTATGCTGTGAAAAGTATTCTAAACCATCCCAAATTAAATGGAATCCATAGTACCATTGGAAAGTTGATTGAAGTGGATGAGAACTATGTGACTGCTATTTCCGTAGCATTAGGGGCTGCTACCAATTATATCGTAGTAGAAGATGAAAAAGCGGCGAAAGAAGCCATTGAATATTTAAAAAATAACAAGATTGGACGGGCTACTTTTTTTCCACTTTCTCTTATCGAAGCAAAAAATCTTGATCAACACTTCTATCAATCTTTAAAGCAAGAAAAGGGATTTATTGATGTTGCTGCTAACCTTGTTCGCCAACAACCAATCTACGAGAAAATTGTATCGAATCAGTTAGGGACGATTCTAGTGGTCGATACTCTTGATCATGCCAATCAACTGAATCGAAAATTAGGCTATAAATATCGCATAGTCACTTTAGAAGGAGAACTTTTACATGTGGGTGGTTCACTTACAGGTGGGGAAAATAAACAACGCAATATTCTTCAAGAAAAACAGGAATTAGAGTCTCTTATCCTCGAACAGAAGAAAACAGAAAATAAAATTCAAATCACAGAAGACCGATTAAATCAATATGATGATGCTCTAAAGGCAAAAGAAGATGAACTTTATTTATTAGAAAAGAATCATATTCGTATTCAGGAATCTGTTCATGAAAAGAATAAGAAGATCGAAGATTTACAACATCAAATTGACTATACTAGAAAGAATCTCAAGAGTACAGAGAATCTCATCAATCATTCGATTAGTGAAGAAGAAGATGCCATCTTAAAAGAGTATTATGAGGCTTTACATGAGAAAGAAAAAGTAGCACAACAATTAGATCAATATCAAAATGAGAAATTGCGAATCGCCAATGAGTTAGCGGATTTTGAACATACTGTCAAACAGGATAATGCTCTTTATTTAGAAAAGAGTAAAGAATTGAAAGATTTAGAAATTGAGGTCAACCGAAATGATGTTAAGTTGGATAATCTGTTAACATTATTAAATGAAACTTACAGTATGACTTATGAGCATGCCAAGGAAAATTTTGTTTTAACGATTGCTCCAGAGGAGGCTCGAACGCAAATTGGTTCTATCAAACGAAAGATTCGCGATTTAGGTCCTATTAATCAACAGGCACCAGAAGAATATGATCGGATTAGTGGTCGATATGAATTTTTAATTGGTCAACAAGAAGATTTACTAAAAGCAGAACATACTCTTCTCGATATTATAGAGGAAATGGATCAAGTCATGGAGAAGAATTTCGAGAAAACGTTCCATATTATTAATAAAAATTTCCAAGAAACGTTTCAAGAACTCTTTAAAGGTGGTACTGCTTCCTTGAAATTAACCGATCCCACGAATCTTCTAGAAACGGGAATTGAAATTGTTGCTTCTCCTCCTGGAAAAAGTTTAAAGAGTATTTCTCTATTAAGTGGAGGAGAAAAGACATTTACGGCTATCAGTTTACTATTTGCAATTTTAAAAACGAGACCAATGCCATTTTGTATCCTAGATGAGGTAGAAGCGGCTTTAGATGAAGTCAATGTGGAATCCTTTGGCGAGTATCTACAATCTCTAAAGACGAAAACCCAGTTTATTGTCATTACTCATAAGAAGAAAACGATGGAATATGCAGATACTTTATATGGAATTACTATGCAAGAAAGTGGCGTTAGTAAACTGGTTAGTGTGAAATTAGAAGATATCAAAAAGTAGGAGTATTCTCCTCTTTTTTAATTTATGATATAATGTCCTTGGTGGTAATATGAACTATTTATTATATGGTACCGAAAACTTCTTACTGGAAAAAGAAGAACAAAAAATTCTTGCCAAAGAAGGAATAGAAGAAGTTAGTATCTCACGCTATGATTATACGGTAGACTCTCTTTCAACCATTTTAGAAGATGCTAGAACAATCTCTTTTTTTACCGAAAAGAAAGCGGTCATTGTCGAGAACGCGAATTTTTTTAATCGTGGAAAAGGAACCGAAGAGGAATGTAAGAAGATTCTATCCTACTTAAAAGAACCAAACCAATCGACAATCTGTATTTTTATAAACCATAATGAATCCGTCGATAATACGAAATCCATTACCAAAACCATCAAACAATTGGGAGTATTAAAAGAACTAGCTACCACAAATCTTCTATCGGAAATTGAAAAAATGTTTCAAGGATACAAAATAGAAAAATCTACCATTCGTCTCTTTCAAGAACGAGTAGGGGAAGATTTAACCATTTTAGAGGAAGAAGCCAATAAATTAAAATTATATTGTTATGAAGAATTAACGATTACAGATGACGATGTTTTAAAGTTAACTAGTCTTACCATCGATACCGATATTTATCGGTTCATGGACTTCATTATTCAAAAAGAAAAAACAAAAGCGATGACGATGTATTATGAAATAATTAAAAATGGCGAAAAACCAGTTGAGATGCTTCCTCGGTTAGCGAGTAAAATTCGTCTAATGTATCAATCCTGTGAATTAACGAGACAAGGATACTCTCAACAAGATATTTCCACTACGTTAGGAGCACATAGTTACGCAGTAAAGTTATCTATTCAAGCAGGCTTAAAATATCCAGCAAAAGTACTACTTACTTACTTAAATCGATTAGCTGATTTGGATATTCAAATTAAAACCGGCAAAATTGATCCCGTTTTAGGATTTGAATTATTTTTGTTGGATGTTTAATTTGCTTTTTTCCTAAAAATCCGTATAATAGTTGCTTGCAAGGGGTGGTAGTATGCTTTATATCCATCAAAAAAAGGAATTGTTACATGCTAAAAATACTTATATATTAACTGATTTTGATCGAACATTAACGACACCAGACAGTACGGTGACTTGGAGACTATTAGAAGAAAGTCCTGATGTTCCACCAACTTACCGGGAAGAATGTCAAAAACTTCATCGCACGTATCGTCCTATCGAATTAGATACGACGATTGCTAATGCGGAAAAGATGAAAAAAATGGAGGAGTGGTATCAAGAAACGGCACACCTATTTTCAAAGTATCACATTTATCGAAAAACAATCCAAGATTTAATGAAAAGCAAAAATGGATTACAGTTACGAAAAGATGTGAAACCATTCTTCCAAAATATGAAAAGATTAGGAATTCCTGTTATCATTGTCAGTGCGGGAATTGGAGATATTATTGAACAATATTTACAAGAACAACAGTGTCTTTTTCCTAACGTTAGTATTCATGCGAATTTCTTATCCTATAATCAAGAAGAAATAATGGGAGTAAGGCAGCCTCTCATTCATTCCATGAATAAGTCGCAATTATCGTATCCTGAAATTCAAAAGAGAAAAATGGGACTCTTATTCGGTGATCAAATTGAAGATATTGAAATGTCTAAGAACCATTCTACAATCAATATTGGTTTTTATAATGAAAATGGACAAGACTTTGATACCTTTCGAGGAAAATATGATGCTATCTTAACAAATCCATCTTCTTTTGAAACAGCTGCGAAAGTATATATAAAAGAATATCCACGCCAGGAGTGGGAATAAAAAGATGTCATTTTGACATCTTTTCTATTGCTTCATACACTTTCGCTAAATCTCTTTCATACTTACTAGTATCTTTAGGATGGTAATATTTTCGGTTAATAATATTATCTGGTAAGTATTGCTGTTTCACAAAGCCATGAGGATAATCATGGGGATATTTATAATGAATGGCAGACGTTTTAATATGGTTTGGTACATTTCCAGTTGTTCCTGTTTCGATATCTTGTAAAGCGGCTGCTAAAGCAGTATGCGCACTATTTGATTTAGGAGAAAGTGCTAAATCAATAACCATAACGGCTAATGGAATTTGGGCTTCTGGTAATCCAATTCGTTCACAGGCATTGATACAGGCATCTACTCTAGGACCCATATTAGGGTTGGCAAGGCCGATATCTTCATAAGCAATGACCGTCATTCTACGATAGATACTCTCTAAATCCTCCGCTTCGATTAAGCGTGCTAAATAGTAAAGAGAAGCATTGACATCAGAACCTCTAATACTCTTTTGAAAAGCAGAAATGACATCATAATGACCATCTTCATCTTTATCATGAAAGAACACTGGTTTACTGTTGATCGCATTTACGACATCCAAGGTTACTTGTTTATTAGAACTAGAGTAATAGGCTACCTCTAATAAATTGTAGGCATTTCGTAAATCTCCACCACTTAAAGCCGCTATTTTTTCTAGGGCACTATCTTCTGCTTGAATCTCTTCTAAATAGGAACTTTGACAGGCTCTTTGTAATCCTAACAAGATATCATCTTGCGTTAGTTCTTTTAATTCAAAAATTTGACATCGACTACGAATAGCAGGATTAATCTTGTGATAAGGATTAGAAGTTGTCATACCAATTAACGTAATTAAACCATTTTCAAGGTAGGGAAGAAGTAAATCTTGCTTATCTTTGTTGAGACGATGAATCTCATCCATTAAGACGACCATACCATGATACATTTTGGCTTCTTCAATCACGATATCAAAATCCTTTTTATTGTGGATGGTCGCATTTAACACTCGGTAAGGGACTCCTAATTCTTCCACCATCGAGATGGCAATCGTCGTTTTTCCAATCCCTGGCTTTCCATATAGAATCATAGAAAAAAGTTTATTGTTTTTGATTAAATTATTAATCACTTTCCCTGTTCCCAGTAAATGTTGTTGTCCAATGACATCGTCTATTTTTTTAGGACGCATTAAAAGCGCTAAAGGTTCTTTCATAACATCACCTTATTCATTTTACCATAGTTTCGCATCATAGGCAAACACTTGTTCATAAAATGTTTGTTGTTCTTTTTAAGAGAATTATGTTATAATAAAAAAGAGGATAGATAGTATGCTAGAACAAATTCACAATTTTAAAACGTATCTGTTAGTAGAAAAAAAATATAGTCATAATACGATTGAATCCTACGAACGAGATTTAATGAAATTTATGGAAAGTGTTTCCAAAGAACTTTCCCATATTCAGGAACAAGATATTCATGAATATTTAAAGAAATTAAAAGAAGAAGGCTTAAATGAACGAAGCATTTCTAGAAATATTTCTTGTTTGAAAACTTTCTATAAGTTTCTCTTAATTGATCGAGTGGTCAAAGAAAATCCAATGGAGAATATTGAAATACCAAAGCTGAAAAAAACTCTTCCTCATGTTCTAACGGAAGAAGAAGTCAATGCACTATTAGAAGTACCACTTACGGATGCTTACAGTTATCGAAACAAAGCAATGTTAGAGTTACTCTATGCCTCTGGTTTACGGGTTACAG
This sequence comes from uncultured Bacilli bacterium, assembly GCA_947629315.1. Lineage (GTDB taxonomy): Bacteria > Bacillota_I > Bacilli_A > RF39 > UBA660 > UBA5578. The sequence goes on along the minus strand of CANRDB010000018.1, from coordinate 21,668 downwards.
AGTTAATCTCTTTAACTCTTCAAGATGTCGATTTAGAAAATGCTCTCATAAGAACGATGGGAAAGGGGAGTAAAGAGCGAGTGGTTCCCATTGGGGAATATGCTCAGCGATATTTAACATTATACATCCAAGAATATCGTAGTCAATTACTAAAAAAAGATTACAACGATTATCTGTTTCTCAATAATCATGGTAAACCGTTAACTAGGCAAGGATTTTTTAAAATTATCAAAGAGCGAGCAGAACAAGCAGGAATTCATAAAGAATTATCTCCCCATACTTTGCGTCACTCTTTTGCTACTCATCTACTCAATCATGGAGCAGATTTACGAAGTATTCAAGAACTACTCGGGCATAGTGATATTTCTACTACACAGATTTATACGCATGTATCTAACGAACATTTAAAAGAAAATTATCAAGAATTTCACCCACATGGGAAATAAGGAGGAAAATATGGAAATTAAGAACATAACGGAGACAATATTTAGAGAATATGATATTCGAGGAATTTGGCAAGAAGATATCGATGAAGATGTCGCTTATACAATAGGACGGAGTTTTGCCTCTTATATTGCTAAAAACAACCTTTCACAAGTGATAGTAGGTCATGATAATCGTCTTTCTTCTCCTGCTATCCATCAAGCTTTAATTCTAGGTTTAATAGAAAGTGGAGCAGACGTTATCGATTTAGGATTAGTGACAACCCCTATGTATTACTATGCGAAAAAGAAATATCGCATTGAAACGGGTATCATGATTACGGCTAGTCATAATCCCAAAGAATATAATGGATTTAAAATTTCTTTCTCTTTAGCAGGAAATGCTTGTGGGAAAGAAATTACTGATTTTCGAGATTTTACGAATCAATTAGAATTTAAAAGTCAACCAGGAAGTGTTCAGGCTCTTACTATTGAACCAGAATACTTAGAAGAAGTAAAAAAATCCGTTTCTTTAGGAGAACGTAAAGTAAAAGTGGTGTTTGACTGTGGAAATGGAACAGGCTCTATCATTATTAAAAAAATATTAGATATGTTTGATGTTGAATATGAACTTCTATACTGTGATTCTGACCCAGAATTTCCTAATCATCACCCTGATCCATGCGTTCGGGAAAATATGCGCGATTTAGGTCGAAAAGTAAAAGAATTAGGCTATGATTTAGGAATTGGTATCGATGGTGATGCGGATAGAGTAGGATTAGTAGATGAGAACGGAGAGGTCATCGGTAGTGATTTAATTCTCTTAATTGTCTATCGTGCGTTAGCGCCTACTTTGAAGCATAAAAAGGCTGTCTACGATGTAAAATGTTCCAAAACACTTATCGATGGTTTAAAAGCATTAGGTCTTCAAACAGAGATGGCTCGTACTGGAAACTCTTATATGAATCTAAAAATCAATCAAGAGGATTACGACTTTGGAGGAGAATACTCTGGTCATGTTTGGTTCCGTGATAAATGGCCAGGATTTGATGATGGTATCTACGCAGGAATGCGTTTAGTAGAAATTTTATCCCACACCAATGGAACCGTAAGTTCATTACTAGATAATACGACTCATTATTATTCAACAGAAGAATTAAAATTCCATGCGGATGATGATATTAAATTCGATGTCGTTGAAAAAGTAAAGCAATACTGTGAAGAAAAAGGATATGAAATGGTAACCGTAGATGGTGTAAGAGTAGAATTTGAGGATGGTTGGGCACTTGTTCGTTGTTCTAATACAGGCCCTAATATTACAGCCCGTTTTGAAGCAAGAGAAGAAAGTAGACTCAAGAAGATAGAGGAAGAATTTACCTCTCTATTAAATCAATATTTATCTTAAGAAAGATTTGCGAATCTTTCTTTTTTATGATAGAATAACGAACTGCGGGGAAAAGTATAGCACAATTCAACTTTATAGGAAAATAGGAACAAAAAAACTTTAATTAATAGTTATACTAAAATTTTGTTACAAAGAATTATGAATTTTTTTGTAAGAATTGCTATTCAAGAAATCATGATAAGATTATGTTGGGGAAAAATAGAAATTTATTCAACCTTAACAAGAGATGAGACCACATTAGAGAACTTAAGATAAAAAAGGAAGTTTGTGAAGAGTATTCACGCCTTGACTATGACTATGTTCAGAGCATTGTTTTTCATAGTCATGATAGTTCTAAAAAGGTGCTTTAACCAATTAATGAATTAGCAATTACAAAAGTAAATTTCTTTTTGTTTGACTTTATAACTATAAAATGCTATTATCAAAATGTTAGAAAGTTTGGGGGAAAAATACATGACAATTAATTTTAAAGAATTACAGGATTATTTAAATAAATATGGTTATCCATATAATGAGATGATGGAGTTTGATAACTTTCAAGTTCCTGAAGCCACGGCATATGAATATCTTATGCATAATATCAGTCGATATGCAGATGTGGATGCTATGACATTTTTTGGAAGAAAAATAAAGTATGGCGAATTAGCAGAACAAATCGATATGACAGCAAATGCAATGAAAGGTATTGGTCAATCTGCTACTGATAGAGTTGCTACTTTATTACCAAATATTCCAGAAGCTACTTATATGCAATATGGTACTTCAAAAATTGGTGCTGTGCCATCAAACATTGATCCTAGAACATCAGGCAAAATGTTACTTAATTATATAAAGACCGAAAATATAAAAAACATTGTCGTTGTAGATGTTATGTACGAAACAGCAATTCGACCAATTGAACATGAATTAAAAGAACAATATGGTATTGATAAAATAATCGTGATACCGGCTACTAATTCATTACCTTCTGTTTTAAAAAAAATTGTGTCACTAAAAGAAAAAATGAATCATAAACAACCTATTTCTTCTGATGTTTTAGAGATAATTTATTGGGATGATATGATTGCTAGTACTAGATTTGAGCATGCCACTGATGTTGGATTTCAACCAAATAGGGAAGCTGTTGTTGAGCATTCATCAGGTACATCTAAAGGCATTCCAAAATCTATTCCTTTAACAAATGAAAATATTAATTCTTTTGTTGAAAAACATATTCCAACTGTTTTTGGAGATATACCAGTGGGAACTAAAATGCTAAGTATTTTGCCTTATTTTGCGTCTTATGGTGCAATCAATACTTCACATTTAGGATTAAATTTTGGATTAACTTTGCAACAAATTCCTGAATTTAAATTTGAAGATTTTGGTTATATTGCTTCAAAACAAAAATCTGAAATTTTGATTGGAACCCCAACTTGGTTTTCTTTAATGTTGAATGATAAGAGATTGAAAAAAGAATCTTTAAAACATGTTATGATGGCAATATCTGGTGGCGATAGTATAGATCAAAAAACTCAGAATGCTGTTAATCAGTTTTTGAGAGAGCATGGAGCTCATTGCCAATTAACAAATGGTCATGGAATGTCTGAATTAGCTGGAAGTGGTTGTTATCAATTTCCTGGACACCAATCAGGTGTCAATGCTGGTATACCCTTCCCATACGATAAATATATTATTTTAGATAATGATAGGCATATTGTTCCAATGACTGAAAATGGTGTCAAAGGGTGTACATGGATTTATTCTCCATCAGCAACTTGTGGCCGTTTTGAGGGTCATCAATTTGGCGAAACAATTGACATTAATGGATTTAGATTCTTAAATTCTAAAGATACAATGCTAATTATGCCAAACAATGAAATTACATTTATTGAAAGAGAAGACAGAACATTTACTAGATTTGATGGTCATAAAATTGTTCCTTATGACGTTGAAAGTATTTTTACCAATCATGATTTAGTTAAACAATGTATGGTTCTTCCTTATACTGATGAAATAATCAAAGGTAGAATGCCAATTGCATATATTGTGCCTGTTAGAGAATTGAGTGAAGAAGAGATGGATACAATTGTATATGATATTGCAAATGCGATGTTATCATCAGATAATACAAATAATAGGGATATTCCAAGAAAAGTTTGCTTTTTAACTGAAATGCCTAAAAATGCTATGAGTAAAAATGATTTTAGAGTCTTGGAAGATAGAGAACTAGATGGTTCAGAATATACAATTGATATTATAGAGACTAATTTAGCTTCTAGCAACGTAAAAATATTAGTTCCTCAAACAAGAGAAAATAGTAAAGTTCTTGTTTTAAAATAAAATGAGTTTTATGCTCATTTTTTATTATGTTTTCATAATTTTACTTAAAAATATGAAATTATGTGTTATAATGTATATGTAAGAATAGGAAATATAGGTTGTGATAATGTGATTAATGGAAATATTTTAATTGCCATTTTATGCTTAATAAATGTTGCTATAATATCGTCAAAGTTTTTTTATACAAAAAAAGTTAATAATTCTGAAACAAGAATATATGGGTATTTATTAGTTGCTATGCTTGCTGAATCTATATTTGGAATTATTCTTTTTGCAAGTATGTCTCATGCTGTAAATCATATTAATTTCTTTAATAGTTTGTATTTAGCCTCCATGACTGTTTGGGCTTTGTTATTTTCGCTATATATGATTAGAATTTCAGAAAATCGTGATAGCATTTATAATGTTATTAAAAAGATTTTTATTTTCTTGGGATGTGTTACAATTGCTTGTGCATTTTTATTAAAAAGGGAAATAGCATTTAATGGAAATAATGAGTTTTATGCTACGGGACCTGCTATCTTGTCAGTATATTTATTTAGTGGTGTATGTTTACTTGTAGTAGGTTTCTATTTAATAAAAAATAGAAAAAAAATTTCGGATAAAAGATATTTGCCGGTGCTTGTATTACTTCTTAGTGGTATTTTATTAATGGTAATTCAAGGCATTTTTCCTGAACTATTTCTCTATACACCAGTGGAATCATATATCGTTTTTATCATGTATTTTACGATTGAAAATCCTGATATAAAAATGATTGAACAATTAAATTTTGAAAAAGAGCGAGCTGAAAAAGCAAATCATGCAAAGACAGAATTTTTATCTAATATGTCCCATGAAATTCGTACTCCTCTCAATGCTATTGTAGGATTCAGTCAAGCTCTCATTGAGGAAGATATTCCTAAACACTCCAAAGAAGAAGTAGGGGATATTCTCATGTCTGCGAATAGTTTACTAGAAATCGTAAATGGGATTCTGGATATCTCTAAAATAGAAGCTAATAAGTTAGAAATTGTCAATACCGAATACAATTCTAAAAAAATGATGAAAGATATTGTAGCGCTCATTCAAGCGAGAATAGGGGATAAGCCACTTGAATTTAGAACCTATATTGATACTTCTATTCCACCGGTTTTATTTGGCGATTACATTCGAATTAAACAGATTATTATCAATTTACTTACGAATGCTGTTAAATATACCAAAGAAGGTCATATTGACTTTAAAGTAAATTCTATCATTCAAAATGATATTTGTCGGTTAATCATATCTGTAGAAGATACCGGTATTGGTATTAAACCGGAAGATTTGAATAAATTATTTCATAAATTCCAGCGTTTTGAACTTGAAAAAAATATCACGACGGAGGGAACTGGTTTAGGACTTGCTATTACCAAAAGCCTAATAGAACTCATGAATGGTAAAATTGTCGTTCAAAGTGTCTATGGAAAAGGTTCTAAATTTACAGTAGCGCTTGATCAAAGAATTATTCCAAAGACAGAAGAAGAAATGAACCAATGTGAGGAAAAGATAACAGAACAAGAATTCTTTAGTGCAGCTGGTTCTAAAGTATTAGTCGTTGATGATAATAAAATAAATTTAAAAGTCGCTAATCGATTACTTCAAGATTTCAATGTGGAGGTAACTCTCGTTAGTTCTGGTCAGGAATGTATCAATTCTATCTTAGACGGAAATCAGTATGATTTAATTTTAATGGATGATATGATGCCACAAATGACAGGAACGCAAACTTTACAAAATCTAAAAAATATTCATAATTTCAATATTCCTGTGATTGCCCTTACAGCGAATGCCATTTCCGGGATGCGAGAAAAATATTTAGCGAGTGGTTTTGATGACTATCTTGCAAAACCAATAGATCGACAAGAACTTCATGTTCTATTGAAAAAATATTTAAGAGAAAATAAAAAAGAAGAACTTCCAAAAGAGACAATACCATCTTCCACAGAAGAGTCTTCTAAGAATGTTTCTTATTTGAAAGAAAACGGTTTTGATGTTGACCATGGTATTGAATTACTTGGTGACCAAGAAATGTATGATATGACAATTGAGGAATTCTTAAAAGAATCGGAAACAAGGTTACCAAAAATACAAGCATTTAAAGACCAAAAAGACATGCCAAACTATGCGATTTTAGTACATGCTATGAAAAGTGATTCTAAATATTTAGGAGTACAAAAATTAGCAGATCTTTCTTACCAACATGAAATGGCAAGTAAAGAAAATCGTATCGACTTTGTAGAAGAGCATTATCAAGAATTAATAGAAGAAGCAAATAAAACGATTGCTATTATGAAAAATTATCTAGGAAAATAGGAGGAACTATGGAAAATTTATTAGAACAAATTAATCAAACTTTTGAAAACTGTATGAACAACAGTAGTGAGGAAACAAAACTTCAACTACGCATTTTACAAAATAATATTAATGCTTTATTTCAGGAATATATGGGAAAGGAATCTGCTCCTATAGAACCCTCAATACCAGTATCAGAACCTACTGTAACGGGACCTGCACCAATAAATGACCAAAAGAAAATTTTAATTGTCGATGATTCTAGTATTGTTCGTAACTATCTAGAAAAACTATTAAAAGAACATTATCAAATCGAAATGGCAGAAGATGGAAAAGAAGCAATTGATAAATTAGCTACCGTTTCCGATGAAAATCCTGTTCATCTCATCTTATTAGATTTAATGATGCCTAATATTGATGGTTTTGGTGTATTAGAATATATGAAGGGAAAAAACATGGAAATTCCTATTGTCGTGATTAGTGGAGATAACACAAAAGAGACCATTACTAGAGCATTCGATTTTGGCGTAGTAGATATTATTGAAAAACCATTTGACTCTAGAACTATTGAATCTAAAATAGCTAGAATTATATAAGGAGGAAACTCCTTTTTTCATTGACTTTCTCACATTTACTATGATACAATACAAACGATTGTGAGGAAAAAACATGGGAATAACAATTAAAGGAGTCAATACAGACTTATTACTATACAAAACGAAATTAGAAAAAAGAGTTCCTTGTTCTGAAAGATTGGGAGAAAGGGCATGGAATCTATTAGATAAAATTCAAGCATCTCATCGCCGTACTCAACGAATGCCATTTCTAGACTTATGGTATTCACTACAGACAATTGGATATTGTCTATGTACTTTAGAAGCCTTAAAAATGGAAGAAAAAATCACCCATAAAAATCTATCGGAGATTCTTTCTCTTCCACCACAAGAAATTGCGATGAATCTCGTTGAATTAAAAAAAGCATCTTATCTAAATCAGCCTGCTAAATGCTATGGTAGAGACTTCCATTATGTACCAGATATCCGGGATGAATGGTTAGATTCTCTTCAAATCATTTGGGGAGATGCTCACTTAGAAGCTTTAGAGTATTCTCAACCGTTATCGTCACTAACTAGTGTTTGGGGAGATTTATATTTATCTAAAGAGACAGATTTAAGCGATATCAATTTAGAAATGGTTTATGGAGATATCTATGTTGGAAATGCTATCGATGTCACCCCATTAACTAGTTTATTAGCAGTAGGGGGAAATATTTATTATCATGGACAAGTATACGATTTAGAGAACTTTCAAAAAAGAATTCGTCCTATTATTATTCAACCGAAATCTATGCAAAAAACTATTACCAAAAAGTAATAGTTTTTGAATACCTAAAAATCCCACCTCATAAATTATAATAAAGAGGGGATTTTTATGAATATTCATGCATTTCTCGTTACTTCTTTAGCAGGAATATCCACTATTCTTGGCTTTTTTGTCATATGGATGAAAAAAGAAGATTCTGTTCTTCCATCTGCCTTAGGTTTCTCAGCAGGAGTAATGCTCTTTGTATCCTTATTGGATTTAATTCCAAGCGCACTTTCTTATTTTCGTAGTTCTTTTTTACCAGGATTTCATCTCTTATTTTGTTTACTTTTTATCAATATTGGCATTCTTCTTTCTCTTACCATTCATGAAAAATTATCATGGAAGGCAAAAGGGGATTCTCTTTATCAAATTGGTTTTCTATCTATGGTAGCCATTATGCTTCATAATATTCCAGAAGGAATCATTACCTATGTAACAACTTCTTTAGAATTTAAAACCGGATTATTTTTATCTCTTTCAATTGCTTGCCATAATATACCAGAGGGAATTTGTATTGCTGTTCCTATTTACTATTCTACTGGGAGCAAAAAACAAGCTTTTAAGATGGTTGTGCTATCTGCTTTATCAGAGCCAATAGGCGCTATTCTAGCTGCTTTATTTTTAGAAGATAGAATATCTAATTCTTTATTAGGAATATTGTTAGCGATTGTATCAGGCATTATGATTTCCTTATCTATTACGGAAATTATTCCAGAATCTTTCCGTTACTCTATTAAAAAAACAGTTTGGTATATTGGTATTGGATTCTTCTTTCTTTTATTCACACATTTACTATTTTCCTAAAGTATGTTAAAATGAAAGCATGGAAGAAATATGGAATGAACAAACTTATCAAGAATTGTTAAAAGAACTATCTAATGAGGCAGATTCAAAATATCGTGATTTTCATTCAGGATTGGGAGTCGATAAAACCTATCTATTAGGAGTACGCACTCCCATATTAAAAAAGATTGCAAAAAGGATTAGTAAAACGAATTATCAGCAGTTTTTATCCATAGTGAAGCATGATACTTATGAAGAACGACTCTTACATGGATTATTAATTGGATATATTCCTGAACCATTTTCTACGATTCAACAATTGTTATGGGATTATATTCCTTATATCGATAATTGGGCTTTATGTGACCTCACCGTATCGAATTTACATATTTGGAAGAAGTATTTGCCAGAGGGATTTTCTTTCGTTAAAAACTGTTTAAAAAGGAAAAATACATGGTATCGAAGAGTAGGATTTGTATTGCTTTTAAGTTACTACATTGAAGACGATTACATCAGTTTGATATTTTCTCTTTGTACTCAATATCAAACTGATGATTATTACGTGAACATGGCGATTGCTTGGCTATTATCTATCTGTTACATCAAGCAAAAAGAAAAAACGACACTATTCTTAAAAGACAATTCATTATCGGCTTGGATTCAAAATAAAACAATTCAAAAAATTAGAGAATCGAATCGTATTTCTAAAATAGAAAAGGAGGAACTACTAAAATGGAAAAAACAATCATGAAATATACTTACTATCCAAAAGGAACTTGTTCTAACGAGATGATTTTTGAAATAGAAGGGGATAGGGTACTTTCTGTAGAGATAGTAGGGGGATGTCCTGGAAATACATTAGGGGTATCGAGATTATGTGCAGGAAAAAAGATAGAAGAGATTATTGAGTTATTGCAAGGTATCCCTTGTCGTAATAGAGGAACTTCCTGTCCAGATCAGTTAGCAAAGGCTTTAGTATCCTATCAAAAAGAACATGCTACGAATTCCTAAACCAGAATTTTTCTGGTTTTCATTTGCATTATTTTATATTATATGATATTATAATCAAGTCAAAAAAAGGGGGATATTATTTTATGAGTTTAGTCGATAACACTATGATAGAATTAGCCGATAGTTATGATAAACATTGTAAGAATGGTAAATATTTGCGAGATAATGTAGATTTAAGTTCTCTAGAAGCACAAAAACTCTATCACCACTATATTCAAACAATTTGTTCATCTGGCGCAAAAGAATATTTTAGTGATAGTTTTATTGGTATGGATTCACAAAGTATTACAACATGGCTTGCAAAAACAGTTTTCTTAATACTTGGCTATGATTTAGATATTTTAAAGGAATTAAGTAATTTTTGTAAAAATATCGTTCAAACTGATAGTAAGTCTATCACAGATGGAATATGCTTACAGTGCGCTAATCCAAATAATTTGCAAGACATATACTATGTTACACAAGTACCAGCCATTACGAATACCTCAAGTATTATTTGCTTGGCCCATGAATTTATTCATTACTATTGTATGAACCATAACTTTGACTTTCATAAGAAACGTTATTATCAAGAAATATTATCTATTTTTGCAGAAAAAGTGGCGGCTTATATCTTGGAAACACAAAAAATTCAACCAAAAGCTGGAATAATGGTTAATAGCACAAGATTAGAGTCCATAGGATGGCACTACACAGTACGTCCTAAAGATGTACAACAGGTCAAAACAATGGTTCAACAAATGCCTTCCGGTTTATTTCCATTCTTAGATTTTAAAAAGATTGAAGCTTATGATAAAGCATTAGCAGAAAGTTATGGTATTGGATATCTATTTGCTGATACATTATTTGAAAAATACTTATCTGATCCTAAACAGATAACAAGAATTCAAAATACCTTACATCAACAGAACTCTCTACAAGAATTATTAAATTACTATGGAATAAATTGTGAAAATAAACAGATATATGATAGGGTAGAGGATAAAATAAAACAACTGCATTACTAATAATAATTCCTATATTCTAGATATAGAATATATTAAAAGATAAAGAATAATAAAAAGTTGCCAAATTAGCAACTTTTTATTATAAGGTTACCCCAATAAAAATGGTAACTTTAGAAGATTGTTTTAGGCTTTATTCTAAAGGTTACCAAATCTACTGTAAAAGTAGTATGCCATATATATTGGCAATGAGAATGGAGCGATAGCCCTTTTCTCATGCACTACGGGTGTTATACTAACATATATCACAGTATTTGTCAAATTGAGTGATATAAGTGATAGGGATTATACTTTATATTGATTCTAAATAATCATTCTTAATAGAAGTTAACATAATTATTATGATATAGGAGTTTTTAACGATAAAGGAAGTAGTTATTTACTATTTCTTTTTAGTTTAGACATAGCCATTTTAGAATTTCCCATATGATGTAACATAAAATTAATGTTATTGGTGCTAATATTATTTTTTTCATTTATTTATCTCCTTTTTATTTGTTCTTTCTAATAGATAATCTATTGATACATTAAAGAAATCTGCTAGTTTAATTAGACAGTTATATGGCATTTCTGTTCCGTTTTCATATCTACTTATTTGTTGTTGGCTTGTGTCTAATAGTCTAGCTATTATATCCTGACTAATATCTCTGTCTTCCCTTAGTTCTTTTATTCTTCTAGGGTACATATTGATCACCTAATTAAATTTTATACTACATCAAAACTGTAGTATTGACATTACAACAAACTTGTAGTAGAATTAACTTATACAACAGTATTGTTGTATCTATCAGCTCATTAGACTGGAGGACTATTTTATGATTCTTAGAATATTTATAGTAGTTCTCCTAGTCACATCTATCTTTAAGTGGATTTATTGGAAAAGGAAATTCTATGACGTCTTGTTTTGGTACAATCTTTTGGAAGATAGATTTTATGAGCTTAAAAGGAAAAGGAGGTATTGAAATGAATTCTAAAGAGATTGTTGCTCGTGTCGAGACGCGAACTTCAAAGAAAGGGAATACATATACTGCTATCTTTGTAAAAATTACACCTACTTATGAAAAAATTTGTTTTCTCAATGCATCGGAAATTGAACTCTTGAAATCTCAAGGTATTGTTCCTAAAGTCGTTCAAGAGGGAAAATAATGTTTATTTATTTAAATCTTTATGTTAAAAAATCCGATGGTTCTTTAATTTTAAAACAAGTTAGGAATCGTCATTCTTATTTTTCTAGAAATTGGGATTTATTAGAAACTTATGTTATTTTCGATAATAAACTTTTTACTTATGATGAATTTAGATTATTTATAAATTCTAACCGTTTTAATTTTTTTGAAAAGATTGTTTTATTTTTTAGAAATTTGTGAAGGGAGATTGATATGAATAAGATTTTACTATTTTTTATTCTTTTATCTTTCTCCTTTTTTCTTATTCCAAATGTGTATGCTATTAATTCTTCTGGAGATTATCAAACAATGAGCGATCAAATTTATACTATGCTTGGTTATAAGTGCAACAATTCAGCTTGTACTAGTACTACTGAATTCGATTTTTCTACTTCATCAAATAATGGTATTTCTAATGATAAAACACAATATTCTATTTTCGAAACTTCTTCTCTTTCTTTAACAACTAACGGTGCTTTATTCGGATTTCGCGTAGGTAATAATTTTGTGAAAGATTATACTTATAGTGTTACCGTTTTGTTTGGTTCTAATTCTTCTCGCTTAATCAATCCAAGTGAGGTTTATGTTGGTTCATATTCATCTTGGACAAAAGCCACTAAAGTTGCCTATAGTTCTGCCGATTTGGATAATTGTGATATTGCTGGGAATTCTTTTTCGGATTGTGGTTTGCTTTATGTTACGTTTACTGCTCAGTCTAGCAACATGTATTTGTATATTCGTACTTCTCCGGCTTCTTCTACTACTTATAAGACTTTAGTTTTTTCTGGTAGAGCTTCCGTAAAGGCTTTAGGTAAAGCAACTGAAGTTGATTTATCTGATGTAACTAGTGCTTTGATTGACTCTCAAAAAGAGATTTTATCTCAATTAAATTCTACTTCTAAAGAGATAACTGATAATGCAAATTCGAATAAAAATGAAATTTTAAGTAATCAGAATAGTAATGCTCAAGAGATTCAAGAGAACCAGGATAAGAATACTGATAAATTATTGAATGCTGATTCTGAGTCATCTTTTAAAGGTGATGGAGGTGCTACATCTAACTATAATCAAGCTGAAGAAGATTTAATGGAATCTATTGATGTAAATGTAGATGATTTAGATTTGGATTTTTCTCCATTCCTGAAACCTTTTTCTTGGATTTGGGAACAAGTAGATAAGTTATTGAATTTGAATTCTAAGTTATTTTCTACAGTGATTACAGTTTTAACTTTTGGATTTATAGGTTTGGTGATTAATCGTGGGTAAGATTATTTCTGCAGTAAAAGGACTTTTTGAAATTGTTCAACTTGTTTTCTCCCTAGTGACTGGATTTTTATCTAATTTATTAAAATTATTTTACTATCTTACTAAGGCGCTTGCTAACGCTTTAATATTTGTTGGAACTCTTCCACAATGGCTTCAGATTTTTGGAACTATTACTATTTCAATATCTGTTATGTACATCATTTTAGGTCGAGAGGGAGGTAGCAAATAATGGATATTACAAGTACTATGACCTGGATATTTTCTCAATTTTTAAGAATTATTCAATTTTTTTTAGATACTTTAGATTCTATAAAAATGTTTGGATTTTCACTTTTAGATTTTGCTCTCGCTTTAATTATTCTTCCTATTGGATTGAATCTTTTAGTAGCTGTAGGTAAGAGTGCTGATAAATCTGCTTATGAGTATCGTGCTAGAAAGGAGTCCCGGAATAATGAAAATAAGGATTAAATATTGGATTTTTGCCTTTTTTCTTGGATTTTTACTTCCTATCGTGAATTGTAGTGCATTGACGATTGGATCTACTTATCGAGATATTGCTCCTAGTAACTCAATTACTCAAAACTTGATATTACTAGCTGAGAATTACGATTCTTTTAGAGATTCTCATTTTGTAGTATTTTCAGATTCTGCAGATTCTTATTATATTGTTTGGTCTAAGAATTTAGTGAATTCTAATAATATTGTATCTGGATCTAAAATTGAATATTTAAGATATTATAGAACATCATCTTATAATAACTATCAATACGTTTATGGTACTGACACAAACTTTACATTGAATTCTAGTTATCATAATACTTCTAATATTGATGGATACGGATTTATATCTAGCGTAGCTGAAGAGATAGATTTTTATTATTATTTTAAAATGTTTATGATCTTACTTGTAGGATTAGTATTTGTTATTTCTGTAACAAGTATGAAGAGGAGTGTGACTGTATGAGTTCTCTTATAGATATTATTAACAAGAATTTGCCTTTAGATAATCCATTTATAGCTGCTATATCTTTAGGTATTCTATTTATGATTTTATATGATCTTTATCATTTGATTTTTTCGTCTGTTTTTTCTTGGTTTAGAAAATAATAGATGGTGGTAGGGTAGGGAAGATGATATAGAAAGGATGGAAATATGGAAGGAGTTGAAACTGGTTTGGAAGCACTTGGCACAATTTTTACTCAAGTTGCTACTTGGGTAGGTGAACTTGTCAAGACTATCGGTAGTACACCATTGTTATTATTACCTGTTGGTATTTTCTGTTTTGGTGCTGTCATTGGTCTTGCTGGTCGATTAATTGGACGATAAGATAAGCCCCTGACTTTATGTCGGGGCTTATCGCTAATTGGAGGTTATATGTCATTTATTAATGTTATTGATATATTTAAAGATTTTTCTTTGTTTCGTTATTTAATGATGGCTTTTATATTTTTTGGTGTGAATTTGATTGTTAAAAAGTTAATTATGAGGTGATAGTTTTATGATTACTGGATATTTTGGAGTTCCTGGAGTAGGAAAGACTACTATCGGTACTAGAATTGCTCGTAAAGAATTAAAGAGAATTATGAATGGTAAGAGTAAATATCGTGCTGTATATACTAATTTTTATTGTAAAGGTGCTAATAAGATTACATACAATGATCTAAAGTATTATAAGATTTATGATTCACTTTTAATTTTTGATGAACTTACTCTTGATGCTGATAACCGTAAATTTAAAGATTTTAGTGATGAACATCGTGATTTTTTCATATTACATAGACATCTTGGCTGTGATATTATTTATTTAACTCAAGATTATAGTAAGGTTGATTCTAAGATTAGATCTCTTACACAAGAACTTTGGTACATGTCAAAGACTGTTATCCCGTTTTTTAGGAATTTTAGCCGTTGTAAACGAGTTTATCGTACTATCGCGATTAATGAGCATACTGGCGACTTAATCATGGGATATCGTTTTTGTACTTTTTTAGAGTCTATTTTCACTTCTAACATGAAACTTGTATGGCGACCTAGTTGGTATAAATATTTCGATTCTTATGATGAATCTGTTTTAGAGTCTCGTCCAGTTTTTCCTGTAGAAAATTGGACTACGGGTGATCCTGGATTAGATAGATTAGTTTCTCCAAAAACTAAATTTAAGAAATTTATGATGAAGATTTCAAAGCGTGTAAAATTGTCAATGAAGAAACGGAATAACGGAAAAAAATCTTGATTTTTTGAGTATATGCCGGATTCGTAATTGATAATTTGTAACGCCTTATAATGGTGTTGTAAAACAAAAAATAAAATGCAATTTTCTTTTTTGTTTTTCTGCCTTTTCGGCGAGAAAAAAATAGAAAGTTTTTGTTTCTTTTTTCAAAAAGAAAAAAATAAAATTTATTTTTTCAATCCCTGGAATAGACCAGGGTAGGGGGCTACCACGACGCCCCCCCTATGTGAGACGCGTGACGCGTGAGAAAGGATGGATATATGACTGGTAGAAGTTGGGCATTCGTAGTTTACTTAGATTCTGCTCCAGCTGATTGGAAAGAGATTCTTCAGCAAACTGGATTGCCGTTTTGTTTAAGCCCATATCATGATAAGGATTTGAACCCTGATAATACACCTAAAAAACCACATTATCACGTAATTTGTTATTATGAGAATCCTACAACTTATAAGAATGTGAAGACTAACGTCTGTGATAAGATAAATGCTACAATTCCCATCAAATTGGAATCTATGAGAGGTATGTATCGATACCATCTACATCTTGATAATCCAGAAAAGTATCAGTACCCTGATTGGCAGAGAGAATTCTACAATGGCTTTGATGTAATGAAAGTTACAGAGTTGACTAAAACTGAGGTTCAAAAATTATTGAAAGAAATTATCTCATTTATAAATGATAATGATATATTAGAGTATGCTGATTTGTTGAACTGTTTTTTATCAAACAACTATAACGAATTATTTGATGTAGCAAGTAATCATACTGTATTATTGAATACATTTATTTGTTCGAAGAGGAATAAGATTAAAGAATCCTCTAGAAGTTAACATAATATACATTATAGGAATAACACATTAAAATTAATATTGAAGTGATAAGTAATCATTTTCTTACAAATCTATTCGTTTTCATAATAGTTTTGCTTCTTTCATTTATGACTTATTATATATTATACTACAATAAACTTATAAATTTGTTATCACATATCATTTATAAATATTTATTATGAATCATAAGTTCTTATTTATAATTTATAATTTGATTCTATATTGTTCTATATATGGTTATTCTATTTTGCCATTCAGACGATGAATTAATCATTAAATCATTTCTCGATGCAAAATAGAATACTCCCCTTTTTTTATATAAATAATAAAATAGGGGAAGTGTCCATATTTAAAATCAAATGAACAAATATTCATCTATTTCATTGTCGATGCAAATGAAGCAATGATTATATGATTATAAAACAGCTATATAGTTATTCTTCATCAAAGAATAAAGAAATTAACCTATATTTTTAAAATACAATAATATTTTGTCCTATTAAAAAAAAATAGGGGAACAACTCCCCTACTTTTCGTATTATCTAAGATAGGGGATTAATTACCAACTTTTCTGGATTGAATTTCTGCTATCTTTTCAAACACTTCTGAAGCATTACTTTCATTGATTTCAGTATATCCTAATTCCTTTAATGCCTGTACCTTAATATTATTTAATTCTAATGTTCTACTAAGCTTATCTTCCATTTTTTGCTCAATTTGATTAATAAAACGTTTATGACATTCTGCTAATTTTGTTTTAGAAGCTCCCCCACTGTTGTATAATACAAAGGCAGAGTACATAATACTTTCAAAAACGAATTGTTCTTCTTCATTAAATTCAAACTCTAGAGGTTTTACAAAGCCTGTTTCCTTAGCTACATATCCTAATATGTATTTTAGTTCCTTAGAAGAATCCATAGCTTGAATAAAATGGTACAAATACTTCATAGCCACATAATTTTTAGAATCTTGATCATCCTCTAATTTTTCTTTTATCAAATCAATGATATTTATCATTAATTCTTTCTCTTTTTTTCCTAACCCACTGAATATTGATCCTGCATCTGGGGCATCTAACATTGTAGGAACATCATTACACATAGCATTTAATCTAGCTTCCACTTCCGTA
Organism: uncultured Bacilli bacterium; assembly: GCA_947629315.1. Taxonomy (GTDB): domain Bacteria; phylum Bacillota_I; class Bacilli_A; order RF39; family UBA660; genus UBA5578. The sequence continues at coordinate 4,419 of CANRDB010000018.1, read as the reverse complement.
ATATAATCTGTATCTACCTTAATATGATCGATTTCCTCTGATGATTTAATTCCTAATAAATTCAATAGTAATACTTTCTTATCTTTAGGCCATTTATTAATATCATCTAATTCAAGGTAATTATAAATCATCTGCCTAGATACTCCTAAAAACTTTGCTAATTTAACTTTGGAAATACCAAGTTCATGTAAGATATCATTCAATCTGTTCATATCTCATACCCTCCTATTATCATTATATCATTACCTTGTCAATTGTCAAGTGTAAAGAAACAGTTAATCTAAAATTAATTTGACAGACAAGATTATTGAATTTTAAAATCTACATCAACATCTTTAATAATTCCCCTTTTATACTTTCTTAATTGAAGAATTAACTTCTGTTGCATACGTTTTGCTTGGCGCAATGTGTAATGCTCATCAATCACAATTTCAATTCTAACACCATAGTAACGACCATATTTCATGAGTTCAACATTCGCAACAGGAACATGCAGTTCTTGAGAAATATCTTTAATCTTTAAAGTTAATTCATCATCTATTTCCACTTCCCCAATCAAATCAAAAAGACTATTCTTTAAAATTGGGTAGGCTGTTTTAAAAATTAACATACTAATGACGATACTAGCTACCATATCCGCATAACGTAAAACAGGTAATCGATCACTAACCGTTAAAAGTAAAATAACTACTCCAACAAAAATCGAAGAAAGGATATCTAATCTAGCCTCTTCTATATCATCTTCAATAATTGGGCTTTTAATTTTTTTATTCTTTTTTTCTGCAAATTTTATCATAATCAATTTAATGATAAGGGCAATACCAATGAATAAAAATACCAACATAGAAGGCTGACTTTGATGTATTGCAAAGCTATGCAAAAACAAATAACCACCTACTAAAAATAGGATAATACTGATAAATAAATTGGCAATGTATTCTGCCCTACCAAATCCATAAGGATGTCTCCTATTAGGCCTTTTTTGCGCTACTTTTGATCCTATCAAAGCAATAACATCTGTTACAGAATCACTGAACGTATAAATACTATCCACCATCAAAGCATTGACATGAAATAGTACTCCCCCTATCAATTTAATAATACCAATAAGAATATTGGACATTGCTGTAATAGCTAATAATTTTCTTTCTTCTTTCATACCATCACTCCTATTGTTCCTATTTAATATTGTAACATAAAATTTATTACCTAGCACAGAAAATCTATTTTTATGTATGAATTAATCCTATTTATGAAAATAGCAAATTTTTCGCAAATAAAAAAGAACTATCCAGTTCTTATGGGTTACATTATCTTGAATATTTCTATTATGGATAATGTTATATTTTAATTATTTGTACTATTTTTCTTATTATCTTGTTTATTTTTAATGAATTCGTTAAATTTTTTTATTTTTTCTTGGTCTTCTTTTGTAGGTTTTACCGTTATAGTTAATACTTCCACATTTTGATAATGTAACCATTTTTCACTGGAATAATTTTTTTGTTTTCCCTTATCTTTAATCATCGTATTCCTCCAATAAGAAGTGTATAAAACCATCTTCACTTTCCTGATTTAAGTTTATAAGCAAGTATTTATGATATATAATACCATTCCAAAATAACATAGATTCAAACTATGCTAACTGAAATAAATATAAAACATTGATAATTTCGTTAAAATAAAGTATAATGGCGGTAGTTTTGAATGATAAAGTTTTAGTGCAATTAAAAGGCTATTTCCTGTAAACGAAGCCCATATTGAAACTAGTAAAAATATAATTATGCTAAAGGAGCTGGCGAATACAATGATAGAAGTAAGAAATCTTAGATTAGATGATAATTTAGTTTATTTTAGTTATAAAAGTGATTTGGACGATGAATTTAAAGACTTAACTTATAATATTAAGACTGATGAGATTGTTGAATCTGAAGAAGAAATAAGTGATACTAAATTAAATTGTATTTATCACGCTATAAAAGAAATAAAAGAACAAAGTAAAAATAATAATTTAAAAAAAGAATTTGAAAAAATATGGTATTAAGCACTCTGTATGAGTGCTTGTTTTTCAGTTGGTAAAATAGGCTGATTACCATTCAAGATGTCATAGAACTAAAACATACGTGTCATATGCATTATAATCTCCTTTGTTTGATTACCATTCAAGATGTCATAGAACTAAAACAAATCGCAAAGCGATCAATGAATATATAATGTTTGATTACCATTCAAGATGTCATAGAACTAAAACACCTCGCTTTTTAGTTTGCGTCTAGTCTTTGTTTGATTACCATTCAAGATGTCATAGAACTAAAACTAATGTGTGAGTCTGTATATAAATAGTGTGGTTTGATTACCATTCAAGATGTCATAGAACTAAAACAAATATTGCCAAGATGTTGGAATGTGGGACGTTTGATTACCATTCAAGATGTCATAGAACTAAAACACTAGAATTCTTACAATTTTAGATTTCAAAGTTTGATTACCATTCAAGATGTCATAGAACTAAAACTTACCGTGAAAAAGCTTGTCCTTTTTTAATGTTTGATTACCATTCAAGATGTCATAGAACTAAAACTAGCGTGAAATTGTATCTTTATTTACGCCAGTTTGATTACCATTCAAGATGTCATAGAACTAAAACAGATATCTAGCTCTAGAGCTTTTTTGTTAAGTTTGATTACCATTCAAGATGTCATAGAACTAAAACTATGAACGTTTTTAATTGTTTTTGAATATAAGTTTGATTACCATTCAAGATGTCATAGAACTAAAACAATGTGTGTGTGGTGTGGCTATAAGTTTACGTTTGATTACCATTCAAGATGTCATAGAACTAAAACCATTACAATAATTTCTTATCTCATCAATAAGTTTGATTACCATTCAAGATGTCATAGAACTAAAACCATTACAATAATTTCTTATCTCATCAATAAGTTTGATTACCATTCAAGATGTCATAGAACTAAAACCAAATTTCTTTATTGCAGATGATTTTAACTGTTTGATTACCATTCAAGATGTCATAGAACTAAAACTTTGATACATTGGATTCGATTAAGATGTTTGTTTGATTACCATTCAAGATGTCATAGAACTAAAACAAGAGATGTTGTTAAAAATGGAAAAGAATTGTTTGATTACCATTCAAGATGTCATAGAACTAAAACATTGACAACGTGAGAAGATACGATTGGAGCGTTTGATTACCATTCAAGATGTCATAGAACTAAAACAGAACTTAACAAGGAGTTTTATAAGAATAGGTTTGATTACCATTCAAGATGTCATAGAACTAAAACTATGATTATATCGACGATTTATATGGGAAAGTTTGATTACCATTCAAGATGTCATAGAACTAAAACCCTAAAATGGTGTCCCAGAAGGGATTTGAAGTTTGATTACCATTCAAGATGTCATAGAACTAAAACTCCGTCTCATTTATAATATTATAAACTTGTGTTTGATTACCATTCAAGATGTCATAGAACTAAAACACTTATCTTTAAAAAGTCGGTTACGTCCTTGTTTGATTACCATTCAAGATGTCATAGAACTAAAACGTAGGCTTGTCGGCTTTGCCGAAAATTCTCGTTTGATTACCATTCAAGATGTCATAGAACTAAAACCTTCAATGAATTGGGGTATTGATTTAATACGTTTGATTACCATTCAAGATGTCATAGAACTAAAACATTATAAAAGATGGTATTTTGAATGTGTTAGTTTGATTACCATTCAAGATGTCATAGAACTAAAACTAATGGCTGATTCCAGACCATATCTCTTCGGTTTGATTACCATTCAAGATGTCATAGAACTAAAACACCTATAATTATACAGAGGTTTTTTGCATAAGTTTGATTACCATTCAAGATGTCATAGAACTAAAACTGCAACTGAACGACATAGAGCAACGAGTAGGTTTGATTACCATTCAAGATGTCATAGAACTAAAACTCTTTTGAATTAAAAGAACAAAGAAGCGAAGTTTGATTACCATTCAAGATGTCATAGAACTAAAACATTTGACACCTCTAAATAATTTCATAAATAGTTTGATTACCATTCAAGATGTCATAGAACTAAAACTGGAGATTTGGGATATATACTACTATTGTAGTTTGATTACCATTCAAGATGTCATAGAACTAAAACGTACTCTCATATACTACCATAAGAGTTAGAGTTTGATTACCATTCAAGATGTCATAGAACTAAAACTCCTCTATAAAGTCGTAATTTGTGAATAGGGTTTGATTACCATTCAAGATGTCATAGAACTAAAACCTCAAATAGGATTTCAGGTCCATGATAATTAGCTCATAGAAATACTAATTTTCTTGAATGATTAAGTATATGACATCGATTTCATTATAACATAAATTCATCTAAATTTTCATCAATAAC
>CANRDB010000017.1 GCA_947629315.1 uncultured Bacilli bacterium | reverse complement strand
GGTTAAACATTCCAATAGAAAAAGTAATTAATAATGTTATGCAATACTTTAATAATCTTAATGTTGTATCTGTATAGTGGTGATTAAAATATTGGAAGATTTAGAAATGAAATACTTTAAAATATTTTATGAATTTCCAAATATATTTAACTGGGTTGATGGAACAGAAGAAGACAAAATTAAAATTCTTATGAAGTGTATTGATGAAAAAATTGAAGTAGATGACTATGATTTATATATCAATAATCATTTATAACATAAAGAAAGAAAAGATTTGGTATCTTTTCTTCCATGACCTATATTTCACTTTCTTGTAGACAAAGTTATATTTCGTTTGTTGAAAACCATCAAAAACAGTCCCTATATTTCTACTTGGATAAGTAAATGGTTTTCGTTGTCTTCTAGTTCAAAGCAAAATGGGTTATCATCTTACCATTTTCTCCCTAGCAAAGTAGTTATATAAGCATCTTTGATATCATTTCTTTATTTCATATTGCATGTCATGAACGTGATAATGTTCTCTTAAGATGCGTAAGGTAAGAGGGTCTTTACTACCACCATAGTATTTTAGTAAAACGTTATCGAAGATAGGATTCTCTGGTTCTGCCATTGAAAATAACGTCATCGAAGAACGTAACTTCATCGCATCGATTTCTCCCAATACATTTTCAATATCTGATTCTTGTAAATCTAAAAGGGCCTGAGTTATTTCTTGTAAGTGACTACGTAACGTAGTATCTGATAAAAACTCTATGGCTTCTTCTAAGCCATCTAAGGAATAGTAAATGGAGACACTGGTCTGTCCTAGTCCTAGAATCTGCGGAAAAATATACCACATCCAATGAGTTTTCTTTCGACCACTTTTCACTTCCTGCAAAGCTTGTTCATAATAAGATTCTTGTGCTACTTTGAATTTATGAACGACTGTTGTCTTTTCCATTTCATACCTCCGATACATTCATATAAAATAAAGATTCCCCGTTCGATAGAGTCTCCAGGTAAATTGCTCCAAACTTTTCATAATAATTTTTTAAAGAAGACTTTAAATAGATTTTCGTAAATCCTCTTCTTTTGGCTTCTGCTTTCAACGCATCATTTAGAATTTTAGAATAACCATGTCCCCGATATTCCTCTTTTACATACATAGTAGCATACCAAGGACTCAAATCACTTCTCTCTTCCCCATCTGATGGAAAAAGAGAGATGAACCCAATGAGATTGGATTGATCTAGTAAAATTAATTTCGCATACGATGGATGATTTTGATTTTCTAAAATACGGTTCATTTTTCGTTGAACTTTTTCTTGAAACTCTAAGGCAGTCTGATAAGTTCCCCATTCTTGTTCCGTTAAGGTAGCTACTTCTTCTAAATATTCTAAATGATGAAATAAGTCTTCTACCCTCATCCTACCACTCCCCATTTATTTTTGAAAGATAATCTTCTTTTATTATAACAGAAAAAGATAGTAGATACTATCTTTAACGAAGTAAAATATAAATCATGTAACTAATATACATCAATACGAGAAAGGGGCCTTTTTTTCTTCCAATTCGATAATTCTTTAATACCAGTAAGAAAACAAGGAGCCCTGCTACCATCATCCAAATGATATCTATTAAGGTATCTACTCCAAATGGAATAGGGCTTACTGCACTAGAAATACCCAAAATAAAGAAGATATTAAAGATATTCGAACCGATGACATTTCCGATTGCCATATCCGCTTCCCCTTTGCGAGCAGCCATTACAGACGTTACTAATTCCGGTAACGACGTACCAATGGCCACAACTGTAAGAGCTATCACGCTCTCACTTACACCAATCATTCTCGCAATCGCACAAGCATTTTGAACAACGAGTTCCCCTCCTACTAATATGCCCGCTAATCCTAAAAGGGAAAGAGGAATATCCCGTTTCTTGAGAGGAACTTTTTCTTCCTCTTTCGTAGGAGTATGTTTCATATCGACTAATAACGAATAAAAATAAATTCCTAGAAAGCAAAGTAAGATTAGTCCATGACTGCGAGTAATCATAGCTGTCTTTGTCTCATGAAAGAGTGCTCCCATCGCTATGATGAATATAACAACATAGGAAAACAAAGAGTAAACCATATCTCGATAGACAATTTTTCTTTTTACCGTCAAATTTCCAAATATACCACTTACCCCAAGTACTAATAAGAGATTACAGATATTCGAACCTACGACATTTCCCATGGAAATGGCATTGGCATTTTGTAAGGAAGCAATGACACTTACTGCTGCCTCTGGGGCACTCGTACCAAAAGAAACAATTGTAAGTCCAATAATCAAAGTAGATATTCCGAGTGCTCGCGCTAATCGACTACAACTATCTACAAATAAATCTGCACCTTTCACTAAAAAAAGAAAACCAATTAACAATAATACAACTGCTAACATATCATCAACTCCATCTATTTTTTTGTTCATATGCTTGTAAAAAGAATAGAATCCTTTCTTCAAAGATTCTATTTCAAATATTGGAGAGTTGAATCATTCTTCCATTCATACATTCTCCCTATTATAACAATATATGAATATTTTTTATATATTTATACCAAGAAAAAAGTAGTTTCCTACTTTTATCGATTAGGATCTACCAAGATTTTAACGGCATCATCCGTTCCAGAAGTAAGTCTCTCATAGGATGCTTGTACTTGTTCTAATCCTACAATATCATCCACAAATTTTAAAACATCAATTTGTTTACTAGCCATCAAATCAATACAAGTTTGGAATTCTTCTCTCGTATAGGCAATCGCTCCTTGAACATCCAACTCACGCATAACTGCTAAAACAGTTGGAATCGTAACAGGGTCCATAGAAACACCAACAAGAATCGTTCTTCCACCAGGTTTTACAACTGTTAAAGAAGTACTGACTGCTGCTGCATTTCCACAACATTCAATAACGAAATCAAATCCTCCACTCGTTTTCTTAATCATTTCATTGATAGTTTCTGGATTTTTAGCATCATACCATTCATCGGCTACTCCTAATTTGACAGCTTTCTCTCCACGAGCCGCATTTGTCTCAGAGACAGCTACATAACTAGCACCTTCCATTTTCGCAAACATAGCAGATACTAAACCGATAATTCCTCCCCCGATGACTAATACTTTCGCACCTACTTTAATGTCCGCTAAATGAATAGCATGTAAACCTACTGCCGTTGGTTCTACCATAGCAACTTCATTATCACTGACACTATCTGGTACCTTAATAACCATATCTGGTCGAATAGACATCTTAGGAGCAAGACCACCTGGATTCGTTAAAGATAATCCCGTTGCATAAGTCCAAGTATCTGGACAATATTGTGGATTTCCCTTTAAACAAGCTTCACATTTTCCACAAGGAGAAATTGGTAAAGCGGTTACTCTATCTCCTACTTTTAAATCTTCCCTAGCTCCTGGGTCTGTTACAATACCACAATATTCATGACCCATCACAAGTCCTTGAGGTCCTCCTGCTACCCAATAATGGATATCAGAACCACAAATTCCCGTCTTTTTTACATCAATGACTACACTACCATCTTTTGATACTGGTTCGTCCATTTCTTTTATTTCAAATTCACGAACCCCTTTAATCGCTACACATCTCATATATTTACCTCCTATTTTTTCTATTGTACCATAAAATGACTGAAAAGAAAGTCGCTTTCTCAAAAATTGACATCACTTGACAAAAAAAGATTATCTTTTATGAGCAACTCTTTCCATAATGTCGCCTGATAATCTTCTTTCAATTGTTCTCATGTTTTCTTTTTCTTTTAAGAGTTCATCTTCCTGGTAAGTTTTTCCATCATAATAGCAAGTATCAGCTGTCTCATTTTTTAAATCTTGAAAACTACCTACCAATTGTTCCATATTTCTATCTACAGATTTTAAATCACGATATAAAATGCGATATTCTCTTCGTTCTTCCTCTAACATACATCCTCCATATTATGAACATTTTTCTGAATCATTTCTCGGTAATCTAAGATACTTTGTTTCGCTCGATTCGTAAATTTTTTATTTTGTTCATATACACTCTGTAATAAAGAGAGAAAACTATCATGCATCTGTACTACTTTATCGGTATTATCTGTTTGATATCCATGAACAATTTCTTGAAGATAGTAAGTGATTTTCTTGATGAGAAACTCTTCATCTGACAAATAAGAATCCAATTTTTGGGTAGAGAGATTAATCTCTTCTACATCATATACAATTCCTTGCACACTCGCATTCCAGGACATGCTTTCCTCTAAAAAAGATTTAGAAGTCGATTTGATGTATAAAATTTGATCTAGTTTTTTAGCCATTTGTCTTTCGACTTCTTCTACTGTCTCTAAATGAACTTTTATCCCCTTACGAAGTTCTTCTAAACTCGTTTTTAAGGAGGCTAAATCTTGTCTTTGATGACGCATAGCATTCATAATGGAATAAGATGGGACACTATTTACTCTACGATAATTTTGAATTGTCTTCTCAATATCTAAAATTAACAAATTGTATTTTCGTAATACATATTCTTTATTTTCTAATTTACATTCAATATGATTACCCACCCGTTCATAGGAATCTAACACGAATTGAAAAGCCTCTACCTCTAATTGTACTTGTGTGGTCCATTTCTCAGCATCTGATACATTAGTCTGCATCTCTAAATAGATAGGATTTACATTTTTACTGCGCCAATGTTGACCAATCTGTTCATATTCCAATTGATACTGATGAACTAGTTTTCGATATTCTTCAATGGACCGAGAAAGACTATCCACACTTTCTTTCAAAGTATCGCACTTAACTTTTATCATCTCGAAACACTCCTTATAAAGAGATAGCAACTATCTTTTGAATAGTTGCTACTAATCTCCACAAAGTATTTTTTTTAGTTAATAGAAACATTGCTAACGTTGGTATGTTTAAGAGCCTCTGCGCTAGAATCTACTTCACTCAATGCAGAAACTAATTCAGATCTTAAGTTATCCATATCGGTATCAAAACGCTCACTAATAACTCTAAAGGTATTAGCAACAGCATTCTTCTCTTCAGCTTCATCAAATACTTCTGCACTACGCATTTTGGTAGCTGCCATATCTAAACAAGAATGAATTTCTTTTCTCATACGTTCAAAAGCTTCTACAACTTCTGCAGCGGAATGTCCAGCACGTAAACCTACAAATCCATCAGGGAACCTATCTTTTGTCTCTTGTAAAGCCCCTACACTACATTGTACTGCAGATACACCTATCGTACGAATGTCAGCATTTCCACTGAAATCTCTATAATTTTGAACATTCGTATTGACTGCACTTACGAAATTTTCCATATTGGTGCGATAAGCATTAATAATTTGCGTTAAAGCATCCTCTAAGGCTTTTGCAAAGGTTACTGCTCTTTGTGTTGCCCATATTTCTTTCATAGAATTTACAAATTCTGTTACACCAGCTGTAATTTGTGAACCTACTTCATCATTTGAACTAGTAACGTCACTTGAAAAGCGATCCAAATTTTCTTGACTAATAGCTGCCATTTTATCCTCTCCTTCTAAACTATTCTCATGATAAGTTCTACCTTACCTATAGTCATTATCTCATTTTTTCTTTTCTTTTGTCAATATTTATCCTTGATTCTTTACATTTTTTATAATTTTTCTTCCTGTTGACTGCGAATCATCACTAATTCTGTTCCATTTCGAATATCCGTATGAATAATAATATCATTATTGTTGTAAACTTTCCCACTCAATTTATTCATATAGAGATATTCTTGACTATCAATTCCTGTTAAACCGCACAAGTCAAAGACAGATTTCGTAACCATCCTATTGATTTTCCATACTTGCTCATTGACTGGAATAAAGACATCAAACTCACTATCCATCTCAGGGAACAAAACTTTGATTAATACTTTATTATTCATCTTCGTCCTCCTCTATTCTTTCAAATTCTAACAATTTGATAATGGTGTAAGAAGACTCCGAAATGTTGAAACCAATATTATTTTCATATGGCTTCGTAAGTTCACTATTGAAATTCGCGATTTTCATAAGATTTTGATCAGATACTCCCTTACCGACATAAATACCATCAGTAGCAGAGAAGTAACCTTGATACCATTTGTCGAAAGTATAGTTTTTCAACTTACCTACATCATCTAAAACAATGATTCTAATTTTCTCATATTGTTTCGCGAGTGAGAATAAGTTTTCTAATTTCGTTTTATCGGATACCGCATCTAATATTTTCGTCATGTTGTATAGATAGATTATTCCCTCTTGATTCGCGTGTTGATTGATTAAGTTTTGGATAGACTGATTCAATTGTTCTAAAGATTCCTCTATCTTTTGTCCTTCGATATATTGCACGGTTTCTTTTTTAGATACTAGTGCTCCTACTGGATCAAAGACCATAATCTTCAAATTAGAAATTCGACTCATTACCTCTATTAAACTTAACACAAATGGTAGCGTATTCTTTAATTTATGAGAAGTAATTAAGGTACCCACACTATTCGTAAAGTTATACTTACTAATTTCCAAAGATGTTTTATCAATACCGATAGGAACTTTATTTAAGTTCTTAATCGCAGATTCTACATCTGTTAAAACTACTTGCTCTGGTAATACTGGAATTTTTTTCGCATGAACAGTATATTTCGCATTTAATCGTTCAATTTTCATACGGATAAATTCTGTTAATTTCGCACTATCTTCAATAATCGAAGCAGTCTGGAATTCATGAACATCATCCCCCTCAAATAACCCACGTCCATTCATTGCTCTTGGAAGAATCTTCTTACGAGAGGTAAAAAGTAATGGATAATCCGTTGCATCTTTTAAGCGCAATGCATAATTGTTATTGAGATTTTGCGAAACTCTCTTTGGAATGGAGTTCACACCCGTAGCCGTAAATAAGAAGATGACACCATACCGTTCAGAATCTCGAATATATTCTGGAAGTTTTTCATATAAATTTTTATCACTATCGTTGATAGAATCAAAGTTATTGAAGATATTTACCATTAACGGCATATCCTTATGATCTTGTCGATAGGCTTTATAATCTACTCCTAAATCAGATAATTTCTTCTTTCTAACATCTAATTCTTTTCGTAACATTTTAAAGAAACTATTGTACTTTTCATCTTCTCCAGCACAGACGATGCCACCGACATGAGGAGCTTTTTCATATCGTCTTAACGTTTGTGAACCATAATCAATCATATAATATTGAATCGTTTCCGGAGAATATTGCATAATCGTCGAATAGATAATCGCATTCAACATCATTTCATACTCCGAACCATCCATACCGTAGATGGCTGTATTTCCATCTTCTACCATATTATAAAGTAAAATTCCCTGTTCTTGCTTTTCAGGAGCATCATACTCTCCTAGAATAGCTTGAATTTGACCTGGTTGAAAAGAAGATTGATATTTCGTATACAACTGATCAATTAAGATGAGTTCTGGAATGTTATCTAACCACAATCTTTTCGCATACTTATGCGTTTTGTTCGCTGTTTCAATAATTTCTCCCATGACAGCAGCAATCTGTTCTCCTTTGGCCGCTGCTTTATTGCCAGTAGAATACTGAATATTTTTAATATGAAATCCATTATCATTAATGAAGTTCACACTCTTATCTACTTGTTTGACAATTCGATCAGATGGGAAATACTTTGCTCCACACCAAGCGGATTGTCCTAACGCAAAGAATTCATTATAACCAACTTGTAGATAGAAACGACCTGTCTGTTTTAAATTAGCGGCATCTGGTCGTTTCAACATCTCGTTACTATCGGAAGCATCTTGTACTTTTAAACATATATGAAACTTAGAGTTAGACCATATTTGATCATTGACAACACCGGTCGGTTTCTGAGTTGCCAAAATGAGGTGTACGCCTAATGAACGTCCAATACGAGCAATACTAATTAAGTTATCCATAAAATCTGGTTGTTGACTCTTTAATTCGGCGAACTCATCACAGACAATAAAGAGATGAGGAATCGGTTCAGATAACTTTCCTTCATGAAAGAATCGTTGATACTTATAGATATCAATCGTACTTTCTCCTAATTGATCACGTGCCTCATTAAATTTCTGTTGTCTTCTTTTTACTTCACTATCGATAGAAACTAACGTTCTATCCATCTCTGCCTTATCTAGGTTGGTAATCGTTCCCGCTAAATGAGGAAGACAAACACCTGTTACTTTATTTTCAAACGCAAACGCTAATCCTCCACCTTTGTAGTCTATCAAGATGAACACGACATCATCTGGGCTATAATTAATTGCCATAGATAGTATATAGGTAATGATAAACTCAGATTTACCAGAACCTGTCATACCAGCAATCAGTCCGTGTGGTCCATGATATTTTTCGTGCAAATCCAAATTCATCCATTTTCCTTGTTCATCGACACCAATTTCCGCTTTTAAACTGGTAGTCGAATCATTCGTATTCCAACGATTTAAAATATTTAACTGTTCGACTTTTCCTACTTTTTCCATTTCCAAGAACGTAATCGAATCTGGTAGTTGTCCTACTGATTCCTCAAACTCAATAGGAACATTCGATACAATACGCGCTAAAGCCATCATATCGATATCTTTTTTTATTTCATCATAAAAAGTAATTTGTTCCTGCTTCTCATAGGAATTCTTCAAGATTCCGGAAGTCGTTTCCCCAATCGAAATGAAATTGTTACACTTACTTGGCAATCTACTGAGACGATTCTCTAGGATTACTAAACTAAACCCGATATTCGCATCTAATTCTGTCAATGTTTTCACAAAACCATATCGTTTTACCATCTCATAATCATCAATCACGATAAGATAGTATGGAGGAATTGGATGAGGAGTCTCTACTTGGGCACGTCGACTAACTTCTATTTCTAGATAGTCCGCTACTTCTTTAGCAGTCTCTGGTGTAGAAGCAAAGAATCTAAATCCTCTATCATTGGTAAAATTGTGATTTAAATATTTAACGTAATTCCAATGAGCTTTATTTTGTTCATTCGTAAAGACAACTAATTTGACATCCTCATAACTATAAAAAGTAATCAACTGTAAGATCATGTTATTCATGAAATCAAAGTTTTTAGTTCCTACTCCCATAATAGCGGTTACTTTATTTTCATAGAAAGAATAACCGATTGGTACATTTTGAATGTATTCATAATTCTTTACTAAGGCATCCAATTGTTTTCTTAAGTTATCTTCCTCAATCGTAAATCCCTCTTCTGGATAATCTACTTTCACATCGAGTTTCGCATTTCCCATACCTACTCGTACTACTAAGAAGTCACTTTGATCAATGCGTTTATCCCAAAACTTTAAGGTTTTATTTTGAATAATTTTTAAGCATTCCTCTAATGTTACCAAATTTTCAATTAAGATATCTTTCTGTAATTTAGATTCATTCATCAATTCTTGTTCTTGCTTACTTAAGTATAGTTGATATTTTTCTTCAATTTCGGCATTCTTTTTATCCTTTAACTTTTTATTATACATTTTCGTTAAATTTGGCCATAACAAGGTCGATATCAACATTGCGGATGCTGTCAAAATAGATGGTAAAGAATCTCCCAAAGAACTACGTCCAGTGGCAACTTTACTAATCGTATTTACGAGAGTAATACCAGAAACTAGTCCCATAGTAAGCATTGGTCCGAGTGTTAAAATAAGTGGTAACTCCTCTTCCCCCTCCTTTTTCGGAGGTGCACTAATCTTTAACGTACGAGTTTCAATCACACGACGAATTCTAGGAGACTTTGAAAAATATTCTTCCTTACTATACAAATCGACATCTTTTACTTCTATTTTTTCTAAATTGGAATCCACTTCTAAAACACTTCTCGTGATATTCGCAGCAGATTCTAACAAGATGATTCCCTCTAATATTTTATTCATCAACAAAATATTTGGGAGAATGGTAATTTTAAATCCATAAAGGTGGATGGTATCCCCTATTTGTAAGGCATACTTGTTCTCTTTGACAATTTGATTATTGACGTAGATTGGTACTTTTGCCATCTTTTCTAATGTTAGTGTATCCTCTACATAATGTACAACGGCTGCTACCCCTTGGATGAGACCACAAGCATAACGGACATTGCAATTCTCACCATTGCCAATTACTAACTGAACATTTTTTTGATAATTATAAGCAACCATATGCTTATCTAAAAGAGCAACTGCATGAATTAAATAAGATTTTCCATCTCGGGATAAAATATAAAACTGATTTTCTTGAAGAGGAACAGCAGATATTGCCATTGTTCCCTGCATCACTTTCACATCTTCTGTCGAATATAGTACCCACTGGGAATCTCTTGCCTCAATATTAATTAATTTATCTTCTTCATCTTCTAATTCATCAAAACTAAAACTACCAGCTATTTCACTTGGTAGTGTAAATGTCAAAACCTTATCATTTAAAAATAAATATATTCTCATGTAGACACCACTCTTTATTCTAATATCATTATACCATAGGATATGGATTCTTTCACTAGCAAAATTCTAAAAAAACAAAAAAAGAAGATTTCAAATCCTCTTTTACTCCTATATTCCTATTTTTGGTAAAAAAATGATGAGTCCTATAATGGCTGCTACGACTGCTAACACGAGAACTGCTCCTGCCGATAAATCTTTCGCTAATTTCGCTTTAGGATTTTTCTTTGGCATCGCAATATCAACAGTTGTCTCAATAGCGGTATTCATAATTTCTGCGGCAATCACTACCCCAAATAAGATAAGGCAAATAATCCATTCGCTTGTAGAGATATGAAAATAAAAACCTACTACCACAACCGCTATCATAAAAAAGGTATGAATTTTCATATTTCTCTCTGATAAGAATGCACTCTTTATTCCCTCAAAGGCATGATAGAAACTCATTGCCAAATTTTTTTGTTTGTCGAGAAGAATTCCCTCTTTCAACATAATCCACAATATCGTATAAAGTCCCCCTAAACAAAGGCCTGCTACGACATCACTCGTATAGTGAACCCCTAGATAGATACGACTAAAGCCAATACTAATAATCAGGCATAAAAGAAGGATTGTCTCACTTATTTTCCATCTCTTTTTTTGATTACTGTTCCATACTAAATAAATAAAATATCCATAAAAAGAAGCTGCTATCATCGAATGACCGGATGGAAAACTATAACCGGATTCCGAAACGACTTGATATAGGAGGAGTGGTCTTTCTCGCTGTACTAAAAACTTTAAAATTTGTCCTATGGCGACAGAACCAACGATATTTCCTAAAAAGTACCATTTTTCCCTTTTATCCTTTAAAAAAAGAAACGATAACAAGGCAAGTAGTGGTAACCCTACGACACTCGCAAAAAAGGTAATTCCTTGAAAAAGATAATTTCCATAAGTGGTTCGGCCATGCTGAAAAATAGTTTCTAACCAAATAGAATCTACTGAGTACCCATCACGATAAACAACTTGATAGGCTGTCAACATAAAAATTAAAAATAATAGGAAACCAATAATCGTCCATACGTTCTTTTTCATACTTCACCATATTTATTGTATCATACTTTATGAATAATTTAGAATAAAAAAACGAAATATTCCATTCCGTTTTAACCTAAGATGATATCTAGATACATCATCAATACAAAGCCAAGCATAAAAGAAACTACCCCACTACTACTATTTTCTCGTTTGCTTTGAGGAATCAATTCATCGACTACTACATAAAACATCGTACCAGCTGCGAGCGATAAAAAGCAAGGCATCCAAGGTTTTAAAAGAGTAGATAAAAAGACCATAAGCATACCAAAGATGGGTTCCACTATTCCCGAAATTGCCCCATACCAAAAGGATTTCTTCTTACTTTTTCCCTGTTCTAGTAACGTCAAAGAAACGGCCATTCCCTCTGGTATATTTTGAATCGCAATTCCAATCGCTAAAGCGATGGTACTCGCTATCGTAACTGTACTATTGCTTTGGTATGCTAAAGCACAGGCTAATCCGACAATCATTCCCTCTGGAATATTGTGAAGTGTTACAGCCAAGAAGAAGAAAGAATGATTCTCTTGAAAGGAAAAAAAGGTATCTAAAATCCATAAAAAAAGGCCACCTAACAAGAAACTGATGATTACCAGTAAACAGTTCGTATCTTCTAGTGCTGGTAATAACAAAGAAAAAATGGAAGCCGCTATCATAATACCACTCGCTAGTCCTAAACAGACTTGTTCAACATGAGGACTTAATTTACGAATAAAGAAGACAAATAGCGAACCAATCAGGGTAGCTGCAAACATCAACAAGGTAGCAAGCAGCGCTAATATATATACATTCATATGTCACCTACTACTGTTATTGTATGTTCATGGTAGTTTTTGGTGCATCAAAAAAGAGCCGTTATGCTTGGCTCTTTTTATTCGTTGGTTTTTTTGTTGCTCTACCTTTGGTCGTAGATTTTTTACGTCCGGCTTGACTAACTTTCTTCTCTGGTTTTTCTATTTTTTCTTCTTGTTCTACTTTTGCTGGCGCTGCGATTAACTTCACTTCTTCCCCTTCTAAAATCATTTCAGGTTCTTTCATTAAATCTTCTAAATCAATGAAGAAAATAGCTAAAGCAGCAAAGGCAGCTCCTACTAATGGTCCTACAATGAATACCCAAACTTGCTCTAAATATTCACCACCCATAAAAATGGCGGGAGCTAAAGATCTTGCTGGATTGACAGAAGTTCCCGTTAAATGAATGCCAAGTAAGTGAACTAATACTAAAGAAAGACCAATCACGATTGGAGCGACTGTTTCTTTCTTTTCATCTCTCGTTACTCCTAATACAGATAATACAAATACAAAAGTTAAAACGATTTCTGTAACAAGAGCTCCTAACGTGGTAATACCGCTACTTGCCATCTCGCCATAACCATTTGTACCTAAACCGACACTATGGAAATCTCCAGCTGCTGTTGATTTAATGATAAGCGCTAAAATTCCTGCACCGACGATAGCACCAAGAACTTGGGCAACAACATATCCTATAAAATCTTTGGTAGACATTCTCTTATCAATCCACATAGCGAATGATACTGCTGGGTTGACATGACATCCAGAAATTTTTCCAATCGTATAAGCAAGGGCAACGATTGAAAGACCGAATGCTAAAGAAGTTGCTACTAAATCTGCACCACTGAAAGCTGCTACTCCGCATCCAAATAAAACCAAAACACAAGTTCCTAAAAACTCGCAAAGATACTTTCTCATATCTCTTTCTCCTTCCAATTTCATTGTAGCACATTTTTAAAATATTGTAAATTTTTTTCCTTATTTATCAAAGAAAAAGGTGAATAATCACCTTAACAACTCGACTTACTACCATCATATTGATAAGTATACTGATTGTGATCGGTATCCCAAATGATATGATAGATACCATTAATCGTTTCCCCAGTATCTGGATTTTTAATTTCCACATTTTCCAAATAACCACCTGATTTTAACTCTGAGATAGAAACACAAGCTTCATCCTCTGCTACATTCTTAGTAGTATAACTTTTGACAGCTTCCTCTAACCGATTAAACTGTTCCTCACTCAATTTCTCTCTAGAATTGTTAATAATACCTGTTACAATAGGAAAAGCAATCAAAGCAATAAATGCCAAAATAACCAAAACCGCCAATAATTCTACTAAAGTAAACCCTTTCTCATTTCGTATTTTCATAACTTCATCTCCACCTACAATTTATCATAATCAATTAAAAAAAACAACTGTCTAGTTACAAATAACAGTTGTTTCCTGTCAAGGAAATGCTACCGAACATAATCACAAGTTGTCGAACTACATTTGATAGTTCCTTTCTTGTCAACTAACATTTCTCCACATTCTGGGCATTTCTCACCAATTGGTTTATCCCAATAAGCTGTCTTACACTTTGGATAATTGCTGCATCCATAGAAGACTTTCCCTTTTTTACTCTTTTTTTCCACAATCTTCGAACCACAATTTGGACAGTCACATACTTCTACTACCGTTCTCGGTTCAGATTTAATATACTTACAAGATGGATAATTGCTGCAAGCTACAAACTCACCATATTTTCCCTTACGAACCACTAATGGGCTACCACATTCTGGGCAATCTTCTCCTGTTTTTTCCGCTTCTTTTTTTGGCATTTCATGGAAAGCATTCAAAACAGCTGGTTCAAACTCATCATAAAAAGTACGCAACGTCTTGACCCAATTCTCTTTTCCTTCAGCAATTTTATCCAAATCTGTTTCCATATTCGCCGTATATTCCACATTAATGAGATGACTAAAACACTGCTGCAACTTATCGGTAATTTCGATACCTGTTTCTGTTGGGACAAATTTCTTCTCCACTAACGTAGCATAATTTCTCTTTTTCAAAATATCGATAGTCGTTGCATAGGTACTAGGTCTACCAATTCCTAATTCCTCCATCTCTTTAATTAATTTAGCCTCTGTATAACGCGCTGGTGGATTCGTAAAGTGTTGCTTTTTATCAATACTTTGTGCAACGACAACAGAAGATTGATAAGTATCAAAAGGTGGTAACGGCGTATCTGTCACATCTTCGTAATCCTGAAATACTTTTAAATATCCATCAAAGACAATGACTTGGCCAGTTGCCTTAAACTGATAATTGGTATTATCCAAAATTACCGTCGTATTTTCTGTTTGGGCACTTTTCATAAGAGACGCTAAAGCACGATAGTAAATCATACGATAAAGTTTAAATTCATCATTCGATAAAAATGGTTTGACAGATTCTGGTGTTCTTTGAATACTCGTTGGTCGAATCGCTTCGTGAGCATCTTGAACATTCTCTTTTTTCTTGCTTACTTTTACACTACCAACGTATTCTTTTCCATATTTATTTTCAATGAAAGCATAGGCACTGGCAATAAAGTTCTGTGACAACCGAATAGAATCCGTACGCATGTAACTAATAAGACCGACTGTCTCATCCTCTAATTCAATACCTTCATATAATTTTTGAGCAATCTGCATCGTTTTTTTCGCATTAAAGCCTAATTTAGTAGAAGCTTCTTGCTGCAACGTACTCGTAATGTAAGGAGGACGAGATTGTTTTTGTTTCGTTTTTTTATCGACACTTTCAATTTTAAAGGTATTGGATAATTTCGCTAAAATTTCATTTGCTTCTGCCTCTGTTTTGATTTCGATATCTTTATGATTATACGCATACATCTCTGCTTCAAATGTTGGAAAAATTCCCGTAATCGTCCAATACTCTTCGGCTTGGAAAGCCTCAATTTCTCTTTCCCGGTCTACAATCAATTTTAAAGCGACTGATTGAACACGTCCCGCACTACTGCCATCTGTCTTCGATTGAATCAAGCGACTCAAGCGGAATCCAATCATTCGATCCAAAATTCTTCTCGTTTCTTGACTATTCACTAAATTTTTATCAATTTTACGAGTATGTTGAAAAGCATTCACAACCGCGTCTTTCGTAATTTCATTAAATACGACCCGGTCATAATCATTCTCTTTCAATCCTAATGTATCAAAAAGATGCCAAGAAATAGCTTCTCCCTCACGGTCAGGGTCGGTAGCTAGAAAGACATGATCTGCTTTTTTAGCTTCTTTTTTTAATTCACTAATCACCGAACTTTTCCCTTTCATAGGAACGTAGTCTGGTTTAAAATCATTTTCAACATCTACTCCAAAACCATATTTCCCTTTCGTTGATAAATCTCGAACATGTCCTTTAGAAGATAGTACTTTATAACCACCTCCTAAATATTTTTCAATAGGTTTCGTTTTACTTGGAGACTCCACAATTACTAAATTTTTAGGCATAATCCACTTCCTTTTTGTCTATCTATAACTTATACACTATAAAGCCTTTTTTGTCAAATGAAAAAACTTATTTTTGGTAGGAGATTGTTGTTTATTTCGCTAGTTCAGGGTGTCATTTTAAAATAATTGGTAGATAGACTGTTCTATTTAATATTTTCCACATTTACTTCCCAAAGTATCCAATAATTCCTCATTACGATAAATTCTCAATAATTCACATCGATTTGAACAATCTTGACATTCCTGTCCTAACGTTTTAAAGGATAAATTCGCTAAATCCAAGGTATACTCCTTTTGTTCTTTCTCACGGGACGCTAAAATAGCGACTCCTAAAGCTCCCATCAAATGTCCATGTTCATCGACGAAAACAGGTTGTTTTAAAATTTCCTCAAAGTATCGATGAACTCCTTTATTTTTGGATACTCCTCCTTGAAAAATAATAGGAGGTTCTAACTTTTTTCCTTTACAGACATTGTTTAAGTAATTTAAGACTACAGATTTGCATAAGCCTGCTATAATATCTTCTTTAGGATAGCCAATCTGTGCTTTATGGACTAAATCAGATTCTGCAAATACAGTACATCTAGCCGCAATATTCGTAGGATTCTTACTCGTAAGAGCTACATTTCCAAACGCTTTGACATCTACATCTAAACGTTTTGCTTGACTAGATAAAAAGGCTCCTGTTCCAGCTGCACATAACGTATTCATCGCATAATCGCTAATTAGTCCATTTCGAATACAGATGACTTTAGAATCTTGACCACCAATTTCTAAAATCGTTCTGACATCAGGATGAAAGGTAAGTGTACCAATAGCATGGGCAGTAATCTCATTTTTAATCACATTGGCATTTAAAAGAAGACCGACTAATTTTCTAGCAGAGCCGGTCGTTCCGATGCCCCGTAAACGATATCCATCCATGTGAATTTGTTGGATAGCTTCTTGAACAGCCGCAATAGGATTTCCCTTGGTTTCTATATAACAAGAACTGATAATATGATATTGTCTATCTATCACTACCGCTTTTGTAGAAATAGAACCAATATCGATTCCAAGATAACAATCTTTCATGATTTCCTCATTTCTAACATATCACAAAAGGCTTCTATTCTAGTTAAAAATCCTGTCTGTGATGTCGTCGTATCCATACTAAAAAACAATACCGGTACATCATATTTTTGAGTCAATTCCTCAATCATTGGCATAGCTGCGATTTCTGGTGTACAAAAGGATGATTTCATATGAATAATGCCATCATATCCTTTCTTACACAATTCTTCGGTATGATGAATATTATCGAGGGCATCTGCTCCTAAACGATACTTAATAAAAAAATGTTTCAAATATCTTTTTACCTTTTTTCTTTTTTCAAATAACAAATAAGTTACATTCGTATATCGTTTTACTTCAAAACCATAATCATTGAGTAGTTGTTCAATATCCTCATTTGCTTTAGGCTCCATTAAAGTATAGAGTTCTCCAATGAGTCCTACTCGTATTCTTTTCGTCATCGGTTTTCTTGGTACTTTTTTCATCTTAGACATATACGTGTGATAAATATGACGAAGTTTTCGTGCACTATGTACTTCTTTCATCTCTTGTAACAT
Organism: uncultured Bacilli bacterium; assembly: GCA_947629315.1. GTDB lineage: Bacteria > Bacillota_I > Bacilli_A > RF39 > UBA660 > UBA5578. The sequence continues at coordinate 11,066 of CANRDB010000017.1, read as the reverse complement.
TTCTTTTTTCAAGCGATTAAAGCTCCCCTTTGTTTGTTCATAACACCGATTTTGACGGATATAATCATCTATTTTATCCATGTAAAAAACCATTTTTTTCGTTAGATACAAATACTTTAAACAATGCCTCTTTTGAATTGTAAGCGGATATGCTTTCATCAACTGAGAAATAGATATTTTATTGCCACCATTAACGAGATTGATTAGGACAAAAGAATAACCTAAATCTTTTAAAATCTTCTCTTGCAATTCGTGATAATAACCATACCGACATCCTCCACCCATCTGAATGAGCACATCTGCTCCTTGTTCTAAAGACTCAATCATCGTACCTAAGGTATATTTAAAGGGGGTACAAACAAAATCAGGGCTATATTTACTTCCTAATTCTAGGGTAGCATCGGTAATATTGGGGGGTTCAACAATATCATCTTCTAAGATATGACTTAATAAAAAATAAATAGGTACTCCGTAACTTCCCATCTGAGGATAACTAACTTTGCTCAAGTAAATCCACAAAACTTTCTATTCTAGTTTCTAATCCTGTCTTAGAAGATAAATCATCCATTACCAAATAAAGATACGGTTTTTCCATGCTACGCATAACGAACTCATACACCAAAGAATCTAATCCACAAGGAAATGTAGATAAAAAAATAATACCATCTACTTTCTCACATAACGGAATAGCCCCTATCGCATCACGACTATACTTCCAATATAAATCTTTAGAAAGACATCGTGCTAAAGCATTCGTCTGTTCTTCTTGAAAATAATCACTATAAAGAGGAATAATATGATTATCTTCCAATAATTTCTCTAGTGGTCCTCCGATAAAATCATCATGAATATTATAAGCATGAGAAACAACCAGTACTTTTTTACCATCCTCTGACATTTTTTGATATTGTTCTTTTTCTTGTTGTTCCTTGATTTGCCGTTCTTTTTCTTTCGCATATTCATAAGCTTTGATAAGTTCCATTTTCGATATACCTAATAGGTCTCTTAACTCTAACAATCCATCCAACAAATCATGATGAGTATCGATATTATAATTTAAAATGGGTGTTTGAAAATAATGATGCGCTAAATCATAGATGGCTAAAAAGTTTGTACAAGTTTGATTATTTTTATCAAATCGATCAATTCTAGGAATTAATACATAATCACATTTTCCCTCTAAATAAGAAAGGTGCCCTAGATAAATTTTCATACTGAGACACATTTCATCAGGAGCAATAGCACTTCCTCTATCGACTAGTTCTTGGGTTGTCTTTGGACTATAGATTAATTCAATATTACATTTTTCAAAAAAATATTTCCAAAAATTACCAAAATAATAATAGTGGATGCCACGGGGAATGCCAATTTTAATCTTGTCCATTTTATCACCATTACAATATATGTATAAAGTGCGAAAATATGTCCATCATAAAATTGGGTGATAAAATGAAAGGCGATAATCAAAAAATTAAATGTGATGTCTTTGACTGTAAACATTGTAACTGTGATGATTGTGTATGTAATTTAAAAGAAATTAAAATTTGTAATTGTGGACACGATGAGAATAAAGAGTCTACCATGTGTTATAGTTATAAATCTCGAAAGTAAGAATATTCTTACTTTTTCTTTTGGGCATCCTCCTACAGAATAGTGACAAACTAAGACATTTGTGCTATAATGTTATAATGTTAAAAGGGAGGAATCCTATGAGAGTTCGAGAGTTAACAAATGAAGAGTTTAGTGCATTTACTATGCGATATCCCATATCATCTGTTTTTCAAACACCAGAGTATGCAATGGTAATGAACAAACAAAAATATGATACATTTTATCTCGGTATGATTGATGACTATGGAACCATGGTTGCTGCTACCCTCATCCTAATCGAGACATTGGGAAAATTTTTGTACGCTTATGCTCCAAGAGGTTACCTCATTGATTACAATAAAGAAGAATTAGTCAAAGAATTTTCAGAACACGTAAGAAAATATCTCAGACAAAAAAATGTCATCGCAATTAAGATATCTCCTATTATTCAAAAAGCCATCTATCGTCATGATGGTAAAGAGAAAATAGAGTTAGATGGCTATCAAAAAACGTTTGACTTACTAAAAAGTATCGGTTATTATCATCTAGGTTATAATCGTTTCTTTGAAGCTTTCAAGCCAAGATTTGAGGCTGTTATTCCCCTATCGTTAGATGTTGGAAGCATGTTTGCGAATATTCGTAAAGAATTTCGTACTAAAATTAGAATGAGTGATCGAATCGGCATCAGAATCTATAAAGGTTCTAGTCAAAATCTTTCCTATTTTTATCAGTTGACAAAAGATAAATATCCAAGAGGTCTTGATTATTTCCAAGATGCTTATGAATACTATTCTAAACGAAATATGGTCGATTTATACTTTGCTCTATTAGATACCAAATATTTCCTTGTCAATGCTCAAAAAGAACTTCAAAAACAATCTCTATTATGTTCTCAATTAACTGAACAAGTATTTAAAAATCAAGGAAAAGCATCCGGTAAACTAGTATCCAAAAAAATCGCAGAAGATAACCGATTAGCGGAGTGTAAAAGAGAATTAGTATTTGCGACCAATCTTTTAAATACCCATCCCGATGGAATTATCGTAGCTTGTGCGATGATTGTTAAACATAAAAAAGAAGCCTATTTATTAATGGATGGATATGAACCAAAATATAAAAGATTAAATGCCAAACACTTACTCATTTGGAAATTAATTGAAAAATATGGTAAAGAAGGTTATGATGTATTAAATTTAGGAGGTATTGCCGATCCTACCGCACCAGAACAATATAAAGGTCTTAATGATTTCCGATTAGGATTTGGTGCACAAGCTGTCGAATATTTAGGAGATTTAGAACTCATTACGAGTAAGGCTCTATACATGATGTATCGAAATATGGCCCCTCTTCGTAAATTAAAAAAATAAAGAGAAAAGGAAGTGGAATTGCTTTTCTCTTTTTACATGAAAAAAGGAAGAATATTCTTCCCATAACCATCCCTATCTTTTCAGGGGACGGTTCCCATTTTCAACACCTTCTTGAATGACCACCAATCCCTCACACTCAGATAAAAATTTTCCTTCTTCAATTGCTGTTTTCAAAAAATCAATCTTTTTATCATCGTTGCGGTATTGGTACCATGCCATTGGAAAAAAGGTTCTCTCATCCGCATCCGGATATTTTTGTTTTAAAACCTCCACATACTTGGCTTCTAATAGTGCTCTTACAAATTCATCAGTACTCATAATTCCTATCTCCTCTATGATTTCCATTTATAATTTTTTTGGGCATATGTCTTAAACATTTGATAACAGTCGTCCCCTAATAATTCTTTCAACTTTGACAATTTTTCTGGGGCATTTCTTTTCAAAGAATAGAAATTCGCCATTTGCTCATTAAATCGCCTCTTTAAATAGTCATCAAAGTCAAGAGATTGATAATAATCAGAAAAATGACCAAACCTAATCTGTCCCCCTGCTACAGATGGATTATTAATTGGTAAGCCACCATAAACAGCATCAATAATATCTTGGACTAGGCAATCAAAACCAAATGTTTTTTCATTAAGTTTATTATAAATACGATCTGCTCGCATCATTTCGTAAACTTTAGTTATCGCCGAGTCTCTATCCGTCATTATCATATTAGGATCAATCCCCTTACTTCGAAACTTTTGAACAACCCCATTATAATTGTTGTCATATTCATTGATTGCTGCTCTCCATAAATCGGCACTTTCTTTCGATGCATCAAAATTCTTCATTTCTTTTTGAAAAGCCTCAGCATAATCGATATCAAATTGCTTTAAATAATCACGTATAATATTTGAGTGGTTCCCAATATAATCTCTAGTTTGAGTCATAACATTCATGTAATTATCCGGTAAATTGTCGTACATTTGATAGACGGAATGTCCAAACTCATGACAGGTAGTATATCTATCAGAATAATTTGTCAAATATATTTTGTGCTCACTTGGGCTCCAATAAGCCCGTTCCGTTTCTCCAACGGATACTCTAAAATCATCAAATGCATTAACAACATTTATTATGTCTCTCGTGAACTGATCACTATCCGCTAGATTGTCCACAGATAAATCCTTGACGACGTCGAGGAACATTTGAACGGCTTTCTCATCGCTTGTAGAAAGTGCATCTTCAATAGCCAACATCTTGTTACTTACAAGCTCCAATGTCTTAAAATCACTTGATAATTGAATACTTTTGTAAAGCCGACTTTCAGCATCTGTCAAACTAGATAAATCAAAATTGGGGTCTTTTAATGCTCTCGATATATTTGGATCCGTCATCATCATTAATCTGTCTGCATAACTACGTTCAGAAATAAGATGTTCATTCATTCTATGGAAGAAATCGCGCATTTGACTATCTTTAGCGGCGCTAAACTTGATTTGATCTAACTGATCCAAATCTAATTGCTTGACTACTTTTTCCATATAATCAGCTTGCTCACCAGTCAAAGCTTTTTCAATTAATTCCGTATCACCAGAAAATAGTGTATCCTTAGCCACATCTATCTTAACATTTTTATGAAAAGATAAAGCCTCTCCTCCTAGCGAACTCATTCCCGCTATTAGAGCTTGAGAGCGAACCGCATCCCATCCACCAGATGCTTTCCAAGCCTCATCCCAATCTTTACCTTCCGAAAACATAGTTACCAAAGATTGGAATGGAACTTCTGCTACTCCTGTCAAAGTATCCAATCCTACACGAATAGAAGATCTAGCTAATGTTTTAACAATCGGGCTCGTGATTTTGCCAATAATGGAGTTGAATTCTCCTCCACCAATTTTACTACCCAAATACCATTGGACACCTTCCCAAGCACCTTTCACAGTACCTACCATTAATCCCTTTACTGTTGAAGATTCTTGTAATTCTCCAAAAGTAAATTCGTGTCCACTTCCATCAGTAATAGAATATTCTCCATCACCAAGAGCAGTAACCTCTAATTCGATAGCTTCCTCTCCTCTAGCATAAATGATGGTAGTCTTTTCTCCTTTTTCTAAAGACTCCAATTCTTTTAATTTTTCATAGTTAATGGAAATGCTTACTTCTTCGCCATCCATTTCCATAGTCATGCCATTTTTATTCCATTCTTCCTCTGTATATTTTCCAAGACCGGCGACAGCTGCTGTAGTTGCCAAAGTACTAGCGGTAACACCCACTCCTCCTACACCGAAAGTGGCAATCGTAATTACAATTACTCCTGTTATATATCCAACACCATAGACAACTTGACAAGCAATACCATCAGATTTAAATGGTGCATAAGCATGTTCATCTAAAAATTTTCCAGCTTCCGTTTCATAAAAAGCATCAAACATCTTAGTATGCCACTGATAAGCAACCACACTCTTTGTACTGTTCCACATGCCTTTGGTAATTTTCCAATCCCAATCTCCCGTGATTAATCCACGGAAAATATCTATTAGACCAGTACTCAAAGTGAGTTCTAGTGTCTTTAGAATCATCACAGCATCACCAAGAGCCTCTATTAGGCCGACCATTCCTTTTACAAATGATATCGCTAAATTGACGACACTCGATGTCAATTTTAAAGCATTTTCTCCTACCCAATTTAGGAGTTTACTACCACCTTCTATGATGATAGAGGTAGCATCTGAAAAGAACGCTCCTGTCTTATCGAGAAGTTCTTTTCCGGCATCCGCTAATTGACTTAATTTCTCCTCTGCCCATTCTGTCGCTGACTGAACACCTTCTGATATATTATCGATAGCAGAAGTGACTCCTGATGCGATAGTTGTTCCGAGCTCCTTCGCACCATTTATCACAGAAGCTCCCATATTTTTGACATTACTCCAAAAACCACCTTTACTTTCAGTGGCTCCGGTTTTGTTTCCTAAATTTAATTGTTCTGTTTCTGAAGAAAGTTCCTCATACTCTTCTTCGACGTAATCTTTCCCATAAGTGTCAGTATTCCCTGTAGCAACACGTTCTTTGGCGAGTGATGTTATTCGTTGTGCGTAACTTTGATTGGTCAAAAAACCTAAAAATCCCATATCATCACTCTCCTATGCTATCAACATTATATCATATTCTATCTAAAAATGATAGGAATTAAGAGAAATCCCGTAACAAAACAAAAAATAGTTCCATCACAGAACTATTTTATTTATAATGACCGATTCTTAAACTGGTTAAGGCAGTTTGCCCCGAAGCATATTTTAAATCCATGATTCCTTCTGATAAATGCCATTTCGCTAGTTCTTTGTTATAATCAGCTACTTGTTCTAATAAACTTTCAGCTTGTTCAATTAACTTGTCAGCTTCTTCAGCGGAGATAGTTATATTTTGTTGTAATCTAACTTGGGCTTTTTTAAAGGCTCCATTTGTGATATCAATAATACGATTTAATGCTTTATCTTGAAAAAGCAAATGTCTAATCATATCTGGTGAAATGGAAACCCATTCATCATATTCTAGTTTAGCTATGCGAGTATATATGTCTTCTAATCTACTGGGGTCCACTTGTAAGTTCGCATATCGATGTTGAAGAATCCCCATATATTCTCCCCGAACAATGGAAACTTCTTCTTCATTCAAATTTTGACACATTAAAGGACTAACTTTCTCATATACTCTTTTTATTACATCTTGTATATCTTTCACTATGACATCGCCAACTTTCTATTAATAACATCCGTAATATAATCTGTCGCTTTTCTTAAGCCTTCTTGAGATACATTAGAATCATGTACAAGAAAGTCATCTAAATAACCTAAGAAATCATAACATTCCTGATAATCCCCTGTAATAGCAACCAATTGGTCTATTACATAATCTAAATCATTCGAAAAGTAAGCTCTCATAAAGGAATCTTGATCTAATATACCAGCTGAAAATAGTCTCTTAAGTTGATTTACTCCTGGTTGATAACCGCTATAAAATTGTCCCGTTATGTTTGTGTAGTAGTCATCCCCCATTACAATCTCATTAATCCATTCAGTAGCACATTCATTAATACCATTATTTTGACCATTAGTACTAAATCCCACTTTGCAAAGTTTTCCATATGGTGATTGGATTTTATTAAATGATAAATGGTGAATAGATTCATGGGATAAAGTATCTTTTGTCAATTCTGGATTGAACTGTAAATCAATACAGGAACAAGTTCCGTCATTAAAACCATAGACATTTTCTACTCCAAATTTTTGAAAAGTTTCTTTTTTACATAATCTAAAAGATGATTTTAATGCTTCAATTCTTTCTAGGTTGACATAATTTGCAAAGGCACTTTTAAATTTATTTATCATTTCATCTTGTCCAAATTGCATTATGTAAAATCCCGCTGTAATTTGATTTAAAGTCATGTTGTCCATTTCATTTAACATCCTGTTTATTATTATACTACGTTTATTCGTATCTAAATTGATTAGAAAACGATACGAGTTAGCAACGTCAGAATCTGCGAGTTCTTCAAAAACACGAAACAAATTATCATCATCCATCATAGATAATATTGGTCTTATTTCCCAATTGTTTTTTAAGAACTCTTCAATAGTTGGTGCATACTGATTACTTGTAAACGTACTAAAATACTTACTACAAACATCTGGATCAACACCCGTCATCCATAAAAGTTTAGCTTGAGTTTGTGGATTATATATCGAGTTAAAAATATCAACTATTTTTGAATCATTCAAATACATTTTTAATAATCCTACGGGGTTATAATTATCTTCCACTATCTTTGATATTATTTCAGCACCATTAGAAATATTAAACTTAGGATTATCTAATATAGTCTGTATGTAACGAATATTTGGAGCTGATTCCATCATCTTAGCTAATATAGTACAATCATAGGTCCATAACTCCTCGGCTAGTTTACTGAACTCAGCAATATCCATTGTTTTGATAAGGTAGTGCAATTGTTTATTGTTAAGAAGACCAATAAATGTCTGTTTAACAGAAGCATTCATGAGTTCATACATACCCGCAACTAGAATATCGTCTAAAGTAGAAATAAGTTCACCTTTACCATTCTCTGAACAAGCATTATATAATTTGTATAAAGTACTAGCATCTTTAATCCGTGGCACAAAATCAGAAAGGTTTTTATTACATAATAAAGATAACGCATCCCCATCCATTTGTTGTACAATGGAATTCAATTGTTCATCATCAAAACTATCTAATAATGTTTTCATGCGATCATCTGTTACATTTTCTAAAATATCTACCAATATTTCATTACTCATGTCATTAAGAGTTCCAGACTTTAAAATAGCATCTAACTGAGAATCATTTACACTATTTATCATACGAGCAACAAATTCTATATCACCACTACTAACAGCCTCATCAAATAATGTATTGATTGTTTTACCATGTACAGAAAGGAATGCTTGCAAATTCGAGTCACTAAGCTTTGCTAAATTACCATTTTTAACAAAAGTATGGAACTCTTCTTCACTCATATTGGCAATAGAGCATTTCAAACTAATAGGATCTGTATTTTTAATAGCGCTCGATACTTCTTCAGCATTATCTGATAATAATGATTTCGTTGTTTCACTAACTTTAAGTCTATTTTCAACTGTTAAGTTGTCAAGACTTAAAAGTTTGCTTAATTCTTTAGAACTCATGGAATCCGTTAATTCATTTAGTCTTCCTTCACTTAAATTATCTAAAACATTCGTTAAGGTATTTTTATCTAACAATTCAGTTGCTTCCATTAATTGTTTTGTGGAAAGATTATCCACTAAAGACAATGTTCCACCAGCATCCGCTTGTTCCAAAAAACTTGTTAAGGTTTTACCATTTAATTTACCTAATGATTCAGCTGTCGCATCTGTAAAACCATTCTTGCCAATTGTTTTTGTTAAATGAGAGGCACGCCATACAGATGCAATATCAGGTACTTCGGATAAGAAAGACATCGCTCCTGCTGTTAAGGCTTGTGTTCTAACAGTATTCCATCCGCCCTTATATTGGAATAAAGCATTATATTTTTCTCCAAATGTTAATTCATCCCAAGTCTTATCATTTATTTTATTACCATGAACATCATAATTTACATATTGCATGATATCTTCAATATTTTTTTGATTTGGGGAATAAATCATAGACATTAATGGGTCAATTAGTCCACCACTTCCACCATCGATAGTATCGAGAGCAACATGGGACATCGTATTTCCTACTTGGGATGCTAATCCGGCATTTTTAAATACTTTTAAACTATTAATACCATAGCCAAGTGTCATTTCCATACCCTCATAGCCACTTTTTGCAAATCCGTATAATAATCCATTTACTGTACTAGCTCCATCATTCCATGATGCGGAAGTATTTTTTCCAACACCTGCTAAAGTAGTAAATCCTCCTGCTGCTAAAGCACTTGTTGATAAAGTAAAGGTTGCACCTGTTACATTAGTTGCTGCCGCTCCTACAGCAACAGTTGAACTTACTCCTGTAGCCATTGTTCCACCAACTGTAACAGCAGCACTTCCTGCTCCACACGTTACAATAGTAAGTGCGATGATACCTGCAATATATCCAACACCTTCCCCCATCTTACAAGCGATACCATCGGATTGAAATGGTTGATAGGAATGTTCCTCTAAAAATTGTCCAGCTTTCGTGTCATAAAACATATCAAATAATTTATTATTCCACTGATAAGCAACCACACTCTTTGTCCTATTCCATAGACCTTTTGTAATCTTCCAATCCCAATCTCCCGTGATTAATCCACGGAAAATGTCTATTAAACCAGTACCCAAAGTGAGCGCTAATGAAAGTAAAAGTATGAAAGTATCGCCAAAAGCCTCTACTAAACCAATTATTCCTTTTACAAGTGATACCGCTAAATTAATGACACTCGATGTCAATTTTAAAGCATTTTCTCCTACCCAATTTAAGAGCTTGCTACCACCTTCTATGATGATAGAGGTAGCATCTGAAATGAAGGCACCTGTCTTATCGAGAAGTTTTTTTCCGGCATCCGTTAATTGGCTTAATTTCTCTCCTGCCCATTTTGTTGCTGATTGAGCATTTTCAGATAGATTATCAATAGTTGAAGTGACTCCTGATGCGATAGTTGTTCCTAGCTCCTTCGCACCATTTATCATAGAAGCCCCTATATTTTTGACATTACTCCAAAAACCACCTTTACTTTCGGTAGCTCCGGTTTTACTTCCTAAATCTAATGGTTCTGTTTCTGAAGAAAGTTCCTCATACTCTCCCTCTACGTAATCTTTCCCATGAGTGTCAGTATTTTCCATAACAGCATGTTCTTTAGTGAGTGATGTTGTTTGTTGTGCGTAACTTTGATTGCCCATAAAGCCTAAAAATCCCATATCATCACTCCCCTACACTATCAACATTATATCATATTCTATCTAGGAGAGATAAGGTTTTTGCTCAAACGGAATCTCATAACCAAAAAAATAGTTCCATCAAAGAACTATTTTTTTCATTCATTTCCTTATTTAATAATTTCTGAAATGTTACCAGAACCAACTGTTCTACCACCTTCACGAATTGAGAACTTCGTTCCATTTTCGATAGCGATTGGAGCAATTAATTCAACAGTCATCTCAACATTATCTCCAGGCATTACCATTTCTACACCTTCTGGTAACTCGATAACACCAGTTACGTCAGTAGTTCTGAAATAGAATTGTGGACGATAATTTGAGAAGAATGGAGTATGACGTCCACCTTCATCCTTGCTTAAAACATAAACTTGTGCTTTAAACTTCGTATGAGGAGTAACGGTACCTGGTTTAGCAAGTACTTGACCACGTTCAACTTCCTCACGAGCAATACCACGAAGTAATACTCCGGCATTGTCTCCTGATTCTGCATAGTCTAATTGTTTACGGAACATTTCAATGCCTGTAACAACTGTCTTCTTAGTATCCTTTAAACCAACGATTTCAACTTCATCATTAAGTTTTAACATACCACGTTCAACACGTCCTGTAACAACTGTTCCACGACCAGTGATTGTGAATACATCCTCAATTGGCATTAAGAATG
>CANRDB010000016.1 GCA_947629315.1 uncultured Bacilli bacterium | reverse complement strand
AACAGTTTTAAATTTTTGGGTGTTTTCTCTTTTTTTTGTATAATTTTATATTTTCCCACATCTAGTTTACTACATCACAAAATGGTAGGAATTTGACAACAAATTTGGAATATGTTACCATAGAAAATGCTTTCCCAAAAGAAGGAAGGATTGAGGTGACTTTATCGTGAAAGCAAGTCTAAGGGTGATACTCATTACAGTCTTAACAGTGTCAGATTGTATCATCGGAGGAACCATTATTAAGGATAGTTTAGTAGAGAACAATATACAAAAGAAAGAACTATGGAATCTATCCGCCACACAAGAGCTAGAAGAAACAGAACTAGCATTAGTGATGCAAGAAGCAACAGAGGAAGAAACAGAACTAGCATTAGTGATGCAAGAAGCAACAGAGGAAGAATCAGAAATAAAAGAGGAAGGAGAAACAGTCCAAGAAGAGCTTCCAATAGAACTAGTCTATGAAGGTATGACATTAGACGAGTTAGCGGCGCAATTGAATCGTTCCTTAAAAGGTGAGATTGCTAATCAAGGCTATTTAATTGCTTCTTATTCACTAGAGAAAGACGTTGACCCTTATATTGCAACGGCTATTATGCTATTGGAAACAGGGTGTAACGGAAAATGTAGTACTTTAGTAACGAAATGCCATAATGTTGGTGGACAAGTAGGAACTGGTTGTGGAAAATACCGTTCTTTTGAAACATTAGAGGCAGGAATTAAAGGATTTATTGATAATTTATCCAAGAATTACTTTTCTAAAGGACTAGATACCCCTAAAGAGATTAACAAGAAATATGCCACTAGTAAAGAGTGGTATAAGAAAGTAGAATCTTATATAAAAACAATAAAGAATAAATAAGAGTATATAGGTAGCATGTGTGCTACCTTTTTTATGAAATAAAATACTTAACTTGTAATTTTTTTACCTAATAGATTGAAAAAATAGGAAAAAATCATAAAAAAGTATGTATTCTTTGGAAAGTATGTTATAATGTAGTTAATAATGGAGGTTAGGCGTGATGCAAGGTAATACAAACGAAGTAGATTTTGAGGTTATATGGGAAGGAAAGCCATCTGGTTTGTGGCAGAGATTTTTAACCATGATTCATATGAACTTTACTACCTATCAGATTACAAAAGATGAATTAATTACGACAACAGGCTTCTTTAAAAAGAAGACGAATACCGTAGAATTATATATGTTAAAGGATGCGGATTCCACGGAAAGTTTATATCAGAGGATGTTGGGAATTGGAACCATCTCCGTAGTGATTGATACACATGGAACATCAGAAAATCCAGGAACAAAAATATGGCTTAGAAATGTCCAACAACCAGCGCAAGTAAGAAAGATATTAAGAGATGCTATCGAAGCAGATGTTATGGAAAGAAAAATAACGTATTTCGATAAAATATAGAATAGTTGGTGATATTTATGAATAGAAAGGTAGAAGCAGTAGAGTTAATTAATAAAAAATTATCTGGCAACAGTTTTTTATCGTACCAAGAAATAGCGACTATTACTGGATATCACCCAAAATACATATTAAAATTAAAAAAAGAAATTTTGAATAATGAGATTCATTTAGAACACGGAAATAAAAACCGAAAACCAATCAATACCATTTCTGAACAGGAAAAGAAATATATTGTGGATTTGTACCGTAGATCGAATGTCAGTATTCGTAAATTCTGTAAATTCTATGGGAAAAGAAGTTATTCTTGCATTTATAATGTACTGAAAGAAGCCAATCTATTACATAGAACAGATTTCAAGAACAAGTGAAAAGACTTGTTCTTTTCTTTTTGAAAGAGTCATATTTTGTCCTCCTAAAAAACGAAAGATTGAAAAACCAGAGAATATATTGGGTGTAGGAGGGAATACTATGAAGAAGGAAATGGGATTAACCGATGAAGAAGTATGTCAGAGTAGAAAACAATATGGATCTAATGAAATAGGAAATTATAAACAAAATAGTTTCCTCCATTTAGTGTTACAATCATTAGGAGATCCAATTATTCGTATCCTATTAATTGCTTTGGCAATTAAAACTGTCGTGTTAATGAAAAATTTTGATTGGTATGAAACATTAGGAATTTTATTAGCAATCTTTATGGCCTCTTTTATTTCTAGTATATCGGAATATGGGAGTGATAAAGCATTTGCGAAATTGATGGAAGAATCCGCCAAAGTGAAGTGCCGAGTCCTAAGAAATGGTAAAAAAGTGGAAATTCCTATGCAAGAAGTAGTTCGCGGAGATTTCGTCTACTTAGAAAGTGGAGATAAAGTTCCAGCCGATGGAAAAATTTGGGAGGGAACGATTGGAGTTGATGAATCTAGTTTAAATGGGGAAAGTAAAGAGATTCCAAAAAAGGTATCCTCCTCTGTTTTAAGAGGCAGTGTCGTCGTATCTGGAGAAGCTATGATGAAAGTGGAATGTGTTGGGATAGAGACTTTTTATGGAAAAATGGCAGATGAATTAAAAATGGAACAACCTCCTAGTCCTTTAAAGTTACGCCTAATAGGTCTTGCTAATCTCATCAGTAAAATCGGCTATGGAAGTGCTTTTCTCATTTTTTGTTCTTACCTATTCTTACATGGTATGACGTTAGAAAATTTGTTTTATGCCTTGACATTGGCCGTTACCATCATTATCGTTTGTGTACCAGAAGGATTACCGATGATGGTTACTTTGGTTTTATCTTCCAATATGAAGAGAATGCTAAAAGATCACGTTTTAGTTAGAAAATTAGTGGGGATAGAGACCTCTGGAAGTTTAAATATTTTATTTACAGATAAAACAGGAACTCTTACGAAAGGTGAACTAGAAGTTGTGAGATTTGTTGATGGAAATCTAAAAGAATATACTTATGAAGACTTAATTCAAACCAAACTTTCTCGAATTGTTAAAATATCTTGTACTATCAATAATGCCAGCAGTTATGATGGAGAACAAATTATTGGTGGGAATATGACGGATCAAGCAATCTTAAAATTTATTAAAAAGAATAATTTATCCTTTTATAAAGAACAGGTTATTCCTTTTTCTAGTAAAGAAAAATATGCGATTACGACCATTGAAGATGAGGGAAGACTCCATCTCATTAAAGGAGCTCCTGAAAAGATTTTGCCTTATTGTAAATACTACTATAATGAATTTGGAAAAAGAGAATACATCAATCAAACGAAAGTTATGAAATATATTGAAAAGAAAGCTAGTGAGGGGATTCGTGTCCTTTTGTTAGCGACCAGTTCTCAAAAAGAAGTATTACCATTTCAAAATTTATATTTGGTTGGTTTATTATTAATGAAAGATGAAATTCGTCCGCATGTTCAAGAAGGAATTGCTCTAGTAAAAAAAGCACATATTCAAACCGTTATGTTAACAGGAGATAATAAACATACTGCTGTTTCGATTGCTAAAGAACTAAAATTATTAGATCCAGATGGAATCGTGTTAACCAGTGAGGAACTGAATCAATTAAGTGATGTCGAATTAAAAGGCTTGTTACCGAAATTGCAAGTGGTTGCAAGAATGTTACCGCATGATAAAAGTAGATTAATTCGTGTTTGTCAAGAACTAGATTTAGTAGTAGGGATGACAGGGGATGGAGTAAATGATGCTCCCGCACTCAAAAGAGCGGATGTAGGATTTAGTATGGGTAGTGGTACGGAAGTTGCCAAAGAAGCAAGTGATATTGTTATTTTAGATAATAATTTTTTATCCATTAGTAAAGCGATTTTATATGGTCGTACTATTTTTAAAAGTATTCGCAAATTTATTATTCTTCAGTTGACAATTAATTTGTGTGCTCTTAGTTTAAGTATTATTGGTCCGTTTGTCGGTATTGATACTCCTGTTACGGTTGTGCAGATGCTATGGATTAATATGGTAATGGATACACTAGCGGGACTTGCTTTTGCTTTTGAACCACCTCTTTTAGAATACATGTATGAAAAACCAAAAAGCAAAATGGAACCGATTATGAATGGATATATGTATAGTGAGATTATATGGACTGGTTTATTATCTTCTTGTCTTTGTTTTTTCTTTTTGAAATGTCCATTTTTACGAACAATTTATCATTCTCAGACCTCTTTATTATCTGCTTTTTTTGGCCTATTTATTTTTATTGATATCTTTAACAGTTTTAATGCAAGGACGCACCGTTTGAATATTTTAGCAAACATTCAAAAAAATAAAGTATTTATTGCCATTATCTCATTGATTGTGGTAGTTCAATTACTGTTAATTTACTATGGTGGAAGTGCCTTTCGGACGACTGGCTTAACGTTTCTAGAATTACAAACGATGATTTTACTGTCCTCACTCGTCATTCCGTTGGATTGGATTCGCAAATTGTATTTAAAATCTAAAAATAAAAATTATGGTGTATAAAACAAAAATATTTGACCCAAACTATTAAGGGAGGGGAAAAATGAAAAAGTGGTTAATTGGTCTACTATGTATGTTTTCTTTAGTAGGATGTTCCATTGGTCAAGATATGACGAATACACCTACTAAAAAGGTAGAAGCATATTTAGATGGATATAAACAATTAGATGATTCTGTTGTCAATGATATCGATGACTTATTAAAAGATGCGAAATATACTGTTGAACAAAAAACACGCTATAAAGAAATCATGAAAAAACATTATCAGGATTTAAAATATGAAATCAAAGATGAAAAAATTGATGGCGATAAAGCAACAGTAGAAGTCGAAATAGAAGTCAGAGATTACAGCAAGGTATTATCTTCTGATGTGGTTCCTGATGAAATTAAAGATGAAGAAGGAAACTATACAGAAGAAGCTTTCTATGATTATCAGTTAGGACAGATGGAAAACGTCAAAGAGACAGTTAAATATACGGTGACATTCTATTTAACGAAGAAAGATAAAGAATGGCAAATCGATGATTTAAGTGAATCTACGAAACAAAAAATACACGGTATCTATATATACTAAGTGTATTTTTTTTGTTATAATAGTTTTAGAATGCGGAGGTTACGACATGGAATATGAAATTGGAAAAATTGTAGAATTTGATGGTCACTGTGGTAGAGTTGTTTCTGACCAAGATGAGTATTTTTTTACAGAAGAAGATATTGAAGATTCAACGATTGCACTGGGGAGGTATGTTGTTTTTCGACCTGAAGAAATTCAGGGTAAAAAAAGAGCTTTTTTTGTTCATGGTGCAGAGCAGGTGTTAAATCAAAAACAAAAAATAATGAATAGAGATTTATCATTGTAAAGGTTGGGGTAAAGTATGAATTTTAGAATTCGTTTAGAAGATAGAATAGTTGGTTTGAGAGAAAAATTGGAACGGGACGATTTTGATTTTTCTCAAGATGATTTTAAAATCTTTTCTGAATCTAAAGAAATGCGTGTTTTTTTTATTCAAAAAATAAAAGAACACCTTTCTAATTGGACACCCAAAAATATAGCAAAAATATTATTCGAATTTTTTAGTAATGTTGATGATATGGATTTAATGGATGCAGAAATCATTACTCTTATGAGTCATTATGATATTGACCAGGGAAACTTATCAGATATAGATTCGTATTTTCCTATGTTAGAAAATCCGGATGATCTTCTCAACTATTTAAAAGAAAAACTTAAAGATCCTTCCTATCACGCGAAAAAAAAGGCGCGAGGAGAAACGATTACTCCGTTATGTATTGAACAGGGAAGAATTGATTTGGTTAGTATGAATCAAAAAATTTCTCATCTTTCTGAAAGAGCTATTGAAAAAATTGCGACAGAATATGATTTTCCAATTTCTTCGGAGCAATTTGGAGATGCAGAAGCCATTTTAACAATTCGTCAATCCAATGATGATTATCTTACTTTTCAAGAATATATGGAAAAATATCCAGAAGACATGGAGAGATTAAAAAAAGAATATTATTCACCAAAAAGGAGCATTCGAGGAACTACAGAAGGTTCTTTTAGGACACTTTATTCCAATATTTCGGAAGAAGAAAAAGAAAGATTTTTAATTCGGACATTAGAAGGTGGTCTTTATACTTTCTTTCTGGACTATGCTCCGAAGACACTGATTCAAAAAGAACAAGATACTATTACTAGAAAAATTCAAGAAGGAGTCATTGATGTTTCTTATGTTGTTGGCGACGATTCTATCTTATTAGAAAATCCAGAATATGTAAAATTATTAATTCAAGCTGGAAATATCAGCCATATGATGAAAAGTCCTCTTGCTCCCAACTTTCTAGAAGAAATAAAAAGTTATTTAGATAGTCTAGACTATAAAAAATATTTTAATATTCATTTCTGCACGGAAAATGTACTTTCCAATGAACCTTTTTTAAAAAAGTTACTTCAAGCTGGTATTGTAGAGGTACAAACGTATCATTCTGTAATAGGGAAAGATCTGGATAATTCGAAAAAAATGGAGTTAACAAGAAAAGTTTTTCAACTAGATATGGAGTTAGGGACATGCACAGTAAATGATATTTATGGTTTAAATCAAGAAGAATTATTGAGAGAAATTATTTCCAAAAAAAGATATGATTACTTATTCAAAAATGGGTTATTTATTACATCAGAAAGTTTTTCTCTCACCGAAGAAGAATGTCAAGAGTTTTTAGATAGTTTAGGAAATAATGTTTCAAATTATGAAAAAATCTTTTGTAACGTGCCTTCTCTAGTCCTTTTTAATCCACCATTATTGCATGGCTTTTTAACCTCTTATCCGGATATTTTGGAACAGGTAATTGATTATATTAATCATCATGAAGAATTAAGTTCTTTTTATACCGAAGATTTATATCAAAACGTAAAAGGCTACTATATTGAAAAATTGGGTATGAGGGAAGAAAATTTAGATCTTATTATGAAGACTTTAGGACCTGAAATTATCAAGTATTTAGAAAGTGAAAATATTGTTATTTTAGCGCAACAAGACAAAAAAGTAGTAGAGCAATTATTACAATTATTCCAAAAAGAAACGTATACGATGCAAGATGCTGAAATAATTTATGATAGTTTAAAACAATTTTCTTATGGAAAAGAACATCCAGAAGTAGTCAATATTTTTGCCGATATCAAACATTCTTTAGAAGATAATGATGGAAAATACATACAAAAATTGGAAGAATTGATTTCTAGTATAGATGAAAAGTTCTATCGAAGATTTCAAAAGAACTATCCAACTTATTTTGAAGAGTGTAAGGAAAATCCTGTTAGTTTCTTTAAAAAAATTGTTTTGGAAGCAAAAGATGGAAAGGTGGAAGAATCTCAATTAGCCTTCGATATTATCCATTTTATATCTGATTATTATATAGCATCTCAAAGAGAAAAATATCGTGATACTTATAAGATGGCAAAAGACCTTTCTTTTATTCGAAAATATGATTCGAAAGATTTAGAAACAAAGTTTATGAAATATTGTATGGAATCCGGTCCTTTCCGAATGAATTTAATTAAAAAATTAACGGAAGAGGGCATTTCCGAAGATTTAGCAATTGACTTACTGCAAATGTATTTAAAACAGCCAATTCTTCACGGTCATGATACAAAAGAGCTACAAAAGAAAATGGGAATCTTTGTTCCTTTTACTAAAAAGTATTTTCAAAGTTGTTATAGTGAAGAAACGTATGAACAATATGCTGCTTTAGTTGAACAGACCCAGGGACCTATCAAAACCTATGATACTTTCCCACCTGGTAAAATAGATAAATATCAAGTTTTGATGTCCCTTAATCTTGGAAATATGCTAGATACTTTATTAGGAAAGGAAAATGCACAATATTTTAATCGTTTAAAATCTATAATGGATAAATATAAATTGCTAGATATGCCTCTATGTTATCAAAAATTTATGGAGCGAGAGGAAATGGGAATCTCTCAAGATGTGAATAATATAGCCGGTTTTATTTCTTATTTTAAGCAGATTTACGATACGGAAAGAAAGCGATTGAATGCCACAAATAAAGAAGATACACCGGTAACATTTACCTTTACAAAGATTTTAAAAGAAGGAGAAGCCTACGGAGGATTTTCCAGAATTTATGGACACATTTTAGGAATGGAAGATGCCCGTTTGATTCAGTCTAATCCAGGACCGAATGCGGCTTCTTTGAATTTGAATAATAATGGAAGATTAAAAATAGCGGTAGAAGATACCAAAACTGCTTTTCAAAAAGAAACTATTACGATTCCTGCATTTGCCACTAATATAGAACTTGCCAGTGGCAAAACGATGTATGTATCTGTTGGAAATGCAACACACCCTAGTAATATGACACATGGAGAAAGAACTGGTGCTTGTATGCGTATAGGAGGTGTAGGAGAGTCACTATTTAATTTCTGCTTACAAAATGAGAATGGATTTCATATTCGTTTTGAAGACTCGAAGACAGGAGAATACATTTCTAGAGTCTCTGGCTTCCGAAATGGAAATACGGTATTCTTAAATGAATTGCGACATAGTGTCAATGGTGAAAAATATTCAGATGGGCAAGTTATAGAGGCTTGTAGGAAAGCAGCCGAGTTATTAATAGAGAGAAGTAAAGGAAGTAGTTGTCCTATCGAAAATGTCGTTGTCCATAGCGCGTATGCAACGGGCAATATGTCAATGTTGCCTTTAGGAATACAGAATAATAAATTAGGATTGCCACGTTTCTATTCAGATATCGGCAATTCTGGAATTGTTTTAGCGACTACTGAGCCTCCTTTCGCACCAGTAAAATTAAATCAACCAGACGTTCCCCACTATCCTCTTGCGAGAGAACGTGCGAAGGAAGGAACTTTTGAAGAAATGTCAGATATGATTTATCGTGTTCATTTCGTAAAAAAAATATTAGAAGGGCAAAACTATATGTTTATTGATTCTCCTAACTTTGCCGAGAAAATTGAGTATGCCATAGCATCTCAAGACTGGTATATTGCGATTGACAAAGAAGGAACTGTTTATGAAGAATTAATTCCAGGGGATGAACGGGCAAAAGAAGAACTCGAAACGGCTAGAAAAATGATAGAAGAAAGAAAGATAATTCCTATAGAAAGAGAAAGTTATCAAATGTAAGGTTTCTTTTTCGGATAGTGTTGGTAGACAATAAATTTGATACATGAATCTAATTATAAGGATGATGAAAATCATCCTTTTATAATGTCTTTCACCAAGAAGATTTGAGATAGAAAATAATTTTCTCAATGTTTTAAGTAAGTACATTGTATTAAACTTATTTTTTTATAAAATAAAGTAGTGTCAGTGTTTTTTTTATCAATACGATTTATAATACCTACATTAAGTGTATTTTTTTTGTTATAATAGTTTTAGAATGCGGAGGTTACAACATGGAATATGAAATTGGCAAAGTGACACAATTTGATGGTAGTGTGGGAACGGTGGTATCTCAAAATGGAAGCTACTTGTTTTTAAAAGACGATATAGAGACTAACGCGATAGCGGTCGGTAGATTAGTAGCTTTTCGTGGGGAAGAAAAACAGGGAATCAAAAGAGCCTATTTTGTGATAGGCATTGAAAAAATAGAAAATATGGATACTATAAAAACATATGAAAAAGTAAAACAACCAAATGAATTTTAATCAATCTCATGAAAAAAAGACAGTAAGAGATTGATAGTGTTATCAAGGTGGAAAAGTAAGGTGAAAACAATATGAACTTTATAGATAATATAGAGGAACTGAAAAATAGACTCCATGAAAAATTAGAACGATTTGATTTTTCTGTTACGAGTGATGATAGAGTTTTATTACTGCAGGATGATGAATTGCGTAGTTTTTTTTGGAAACAGTTAGATGCATATTCCGGTCCATGGCAACCAGGATTTGAAGAATTTGTCTCTAATATTCTTGGAGACTCTGATTTTGATGCCATTACTCCAAATATTATGTATCATTATCTCATTACTAGTATTGATGATGGAGAACCATGTGAATCTCTTTGGGGATTATCAGAACGAAGTGAGGATGTTAAGCAATATCTATTAGAAAAATTAAAAGATCCAAACTATCGATTAAATACTTTTGAAGTTGAAACTCTCCCTTTATTAATTCAGACAAAACGATATGACTTAATCTTATCATTTTCTGGTATGGCCTTGGGAGAAATATCCAAAGAGGTATTACAGGATATTGTCGAACAGGCACCTTACTCATTAAGGAGTTTTCCAACAGAGATTTTAAGAGAAATTGAGCGAGATAGTGATTTAATTTACTACCGAGAGAATCATCCAGAACATGCCTCTATTAGGGAATTATTAGATCTTTATTTAGTTTCTCCAACTCCTACGCTATGGAATTTATTAGTAGAAAAGAGTTTGCACCCAACTCCTTATAGTTATGAGGGAGACACTTTCCCTCTAGAAGATTTTAAAGTGTTTTATCAACAATTAGATTCGTCCCAACAAAATCAATTGTTATCTGTTTTAATTCATCATAATCAAATGATTTTAGCGGTTTCTCTCATGTCAAGCGAGCAAATAAAAAATTTCATGCCTGAAATGATAACGAGTATGAAAGATGGAAACATTCATGATTTAGATGGGAGAACAGATTTTCCTAATAAATATGCTTTGCTATATGATGCGGAATTTGTGAAATCGTTAATTGAGTCAGGAGAAATTGCTTTTGCGATGGAAAGTCCTGCTTTCATATCTTATCTACCTTTGATGGCTGTACAAATTCAAAATCATAATCCTCATTATGAAAAATATCGTAAACAGGGTATTAAAATACATGAGATATTTTTTGAAAATGAAGAACTCATTCGTGCCTTAGTCGCTAATGGATTTGTTAAAAATTATTATCCTATCAAAAGTAATTTATCCCATGTTCAAAAAATGATAGAATTAAGTGCGGAATACAATCAACCAATTGCGATTTCACCAGATAAGTCTTCATTAGAATACCTCTTTGAACAGGCCTTATCATCAGGGAATGCCAATTATTTATTGTCTATGTTGGATAATGTCATGGTAGATTTTAATCATTTGCAAGCGATGAGTGAAGAACGTTGTCACCAGTTAGTGCATATCTTACAAGGACAAATTTCCTTACAACAAAAGTTATTGGAAAGATCTCCCAATTTTGTTATCAAACATCCGATTCTAATGGATGGTTATTTATCATTGAATGAATTTTCTTTATCCTCTTTGTTAAATTATATAGAACATCATGAAGAATTACATTCCCTTTATACGATGGATCTTTATCAAAAAGTAAAGGGATATTTTGCTACCAAATATGATATTCCTATAGCCAGGCTTGATCAAGTGGCAGAGTATTTTGGACCAGAAATCATCCAGTATGTAGGAAATCATGCGATTGGGCAGATGTGCCAATTAGATGAAGAACAATTTCAAAAAGTATTCGCTTTATTTCCTAAGACAAAATTTACAATGCAGGATGCTTTAGCGACTTATGACTCCTTAAAACAATATGAGTTTGGTCAAACACATCCAGAAGTCATAGAGATTTTTGCGAATATAAAACACTCTATTACAGATAATACTGGGGATTATCTTCAATTGCTACAAGAAATATACAGTGTCGTGAATGATAAGTTGTTCAAAAAGTTAGAGGGATATTATGAAAATTTAAAAAAGAATCCAAACTATGAAGATTTTGATCATCAATATTCATCCTTTGCTAATTTTCCCGCACAATTTCGACAAGCCCCTAAACAATTTTTACTATGGCTAGTTACCCAAATGAAAAGTCAGGACCCCATTCAACAGGAACTATCTACCGATATCTTGCATTTTCTTTCCAATTATTATATTGCCTTTAAAAGAGAAGAATATCGTTCTAACTGTAACATGTTAGAGGAGTTAGAATTTCCCTATTCTTTTGATGAAAAGGATTGTGAGAGTAAAACATTGAGGGCTTTATTGAGTCAAAATAGATGGATAGTAGATGTTGCTTCTAGGAGGGCGAATCCTTTTCAAAATCTAGTAGTTAGAAAATTACAAGAGCAAGGATTTTCCGATACGATGATTCAAGATTTGTTTTCTTGTTATTTAAAAAAAGGAGAGCCTCTTCAAAATAATCGTCAAGAAGTTCAAAAGAATATTCGCTTTCTAGTAGAGGCTGGAAAACAATGTATGAAAGAATACGTATCGAAAAGAGAATTAGAGCAAATTTCTTATGAATTAGATGATATGGGCATGTTGAAAAGAAATTATGAAATGCCAGCGGAGTCATCCAATATTTATCCTCTCTTATGTAATCTTCGAATCGATGTTTTAAGGGAACATGTTTTATCACCAGAACATTCTGAGGTATATGAATCACTATGTCAAACGATGAAAAAATACAAGTTACATGTTTTGCCAGATGTGTTGAAATCTTTATTGGAACGTAAGACAATTGATATTTCTAGTGATAGTGTCAACATTGCAAGTTTCCTATCTTATTATCACCAAATTTATGAAACAGAACGCAAAAAACTATTGGGCGATAATCAAAAGGGATCTGTCATGATTAGTTTAACATCAGCTTTAAAACAGGCAGATGCACTTTCTAGTGTATCAAGTGTATATAGCCAGATTTTAACACCAGAGAATATGAAATTGATAAAATATAATCCCAATCCTAATGCTGCTCGAAGTAAAATTGCCAATAATGAAAGATTAAATGAGGCTATCCAAGATACTATCAAACTCTATCAAAGACAGGAAGTTACAATTCCTACGTTCACGACGACGGTTACGACTGCCAGTAATAAAGAACTGTATGTATCGGTTGGTAATTTTACCAATCCAACCAATTTAACGCATGGTGAGCGAACGGGAGCCTGTATGCGGATAGGTGGGGTTGGTGAAAGTCTCTATCAATTTTGTATAGAAGATAAAAATGGTTTTCATATTCGCTTTGAGAGTCCTTCTGGAAAATACGTATCGAGGGTATCTGGATTTCGTAATGGCAATACTGTCTTTTTAAACGAACTAAGAAACAGTTGTGAGCCAGAAGAGTATCAAGATGAGGATATTGTGGATGCTTGTACACAAATTGCTAACACATTAATCGAAATAAGTAAAGATAGTCCTTGCCCAATTGAGAATGTCGTTGTAGCTAGTGCTTATGCAACAGAAAAAATGAGTCCAAAACCACTTTCTATCGATAATCCAACGGTAGGATTAAGACATTTTTATACCGATATTACTTCTTCTGCTGTTGTTTTAGCGACTACAGCCAAAGAAGGAGATTTCACTCCTATTGATTTTCACAATGAAAATGTACCGACTTATCGTCCTGTTCGAGAAAAGGCAAAACAAGGAAATCAAGAGGAACTAAAAGAGATGATTAACCGTGTTCACTCTGTACAACAACTCCTTCAAGGCAAGGATTATCGATATCTCGAACCAGTAGTCTTTGAGGATGGTATGCAATATGGAATCGTCTCTCAGGATTGGTACGTTTATGTAGATGATCATTATCAAATCCATGAGGAATATATCTCTATCGATGAAAGGGCACTAGAGGAATTAAAGACAGCAAGAAAATTGATAGAAGAAAAAATATCTACTATTCAAGAAACTACTTCTTATCATAAATAAAAATATTAGAGGGAATCTTCTAATATTTTTTAGTTCCAAGATAATCGATAAAATCGTTGTTGACCGAGATTCGGTTGATAGGGTTCTATGAGTCCTAAGAATTCCCATCCATATTTTTCAAATAAATGGGTATGTTTGGTATAGAGAAATAATTTGTTGGTGGGAAGATATTTTTTCGCATACTCTATAACACTGGAAAGCAAGATGTTTGAATAGCCTTTTTGACGATATTCTTGGGCGATATAGACGTTCGCTAACCAAGGATAAATATCTGGTCTAGCTGGTAAATCATCGAGTGTGAATTGATACATTCCAATTAAAGTGTTCTCTAAGAAAAGCCCATAAGTTTGGGGATATTGATATTCCTGTAAACTATGTCTTAACTTACAAGCAATATTTTCTTTGTTAAATCCTTCGTCTAATCCCCATTCTTCATACATCCAATCTGTCATTTTAGAAAGTTCTTCCTCAGTTATAGTAGTTAGTTTTTTTACAATTGGGTTCATGACCTCACCTCTTCTTCATTATACCATTAGATAGGACTAAAAAGCATTCCTTTTTCATATAGTGGATTAGGTGAGTATATGAGGAAAGTACTGTTCATAGGATTGTTATTCTGTATGTTGTTCCCTAGTTCTTTGCAAGCGATTACGACAAGTGCAACAAGTGCCATTTTAATGGATATGGATTCAAAACGAATCCTGTATGCTAAAAACATTCATGAAGTAAGGAGTGTAGCGAGTATTTCTAAAATTATGACCGCAGTTTTAGCAGTAGAATCAGGAAAATTAGATGATATGGTTACTATCGGGGAAGAAATTGATAAAAGTTATGGGTCGGGTATTTATATTCAAAAAGGGGAAGTGATGTCTCTACGTGATTTGGTTTACGGTTTGATGTTAAGAAGTGGGAATGATGCTTCTTATGCTATTGCGGAATATCTAGGTCATGGAAACTTTGTCGATATGATGAATGAAAAAGCGGCCGCTATTGGTATGACAGAGACAACCTTTCATAATCCAAATGGTTTAGATGAAGAAGAAGGAAATTACTCCAGTGCTTATGATATGGCATTACTGACGAGTTATGCGATGCAGTATCCAGAATATCAAAAAATTGTCTCCACGAAAACCCATCGTGTGAAAACCAATAAAAATAGTTATTGTTGGATTAATAAAAACAAGTTATTGTTTCAGTATGATTATACGACAGGAGGGAAGACAGGTTTCACTAAAAAAGCCAAACGGACGCTAGTATCCACTGCCAGTAAAGATCAATTAAATTTAGTAGTTGTCACTTTAAATGATGGAAATGATTTTTTAGACCATGCCGCTCTTTTTGAATATGGCTTTTCTACTTATCAACAGATTCCAGTACTATCGGAGGGAGAATTGTTCATCTATGATAGACTTTATCATGGACAGTATCATTTAACCATTCCTAAAGATTTTTCTTTTCCTATTGCAGAGGGAGAGGATCTCATGATTAAATTTGAATTGTCGGATACTCCTCATGAGGGAAATGTAGGATTCGCTAAAGTCTATCTAGATTCGGAAGAGGTCTACCGCGAAGAAATCATGGCTGAACATTTATTGACCTTTCACAAAAAAGCAATGGGATGGTTTAGTCATGGTCAGTAAAATATGGGGATATTTTATCGTAATGGGAATTGTCTTTAGTTTACTGAGTGGTCATGCCATCCAAATCAATGAAACGATTTTAACGAGTACCAAGACAAGTTTAGAACTTCTCTTTCAAATTTTTCCTGTGATAGCTTTATGGCTTGGTATTGCACACATTGCGACACTAAGTGGCTTACTGGATAAATTATCAAAATCTCTAACCAAAGTCTTAGGTCCTCTCTTTCCAGAAATACCTAAAAATCATATTTCTCTCAGTTATATCGCTAGTAACATTATCGCCAATGTTTTTGGATTAGGTAGTGCGGCAACTCCATTTGGATTAAAGGCGATGAGCAGTTTACAGGAACTTAATTCCGATAAGAATAAAGCAAGCCGTAGTATGATTACCTTTACGACGATTAATACGAGTGGTGTAACGATTATTCCTACAACAATTATTGCTCTACGCATTCTTTATGGAAGCACGAATCCGACGATTACCGTAGTAGCGACGTTAATTGCTACTAGTTTAGCGACGATAGCCGGTATTTTCTTCGATTATTTATTGGCAAGGAGAAGTCATGAGTAACTATGTATTACCAGCAATGGTATTGGGAATTGTGCTTTATGGGCTTGCTAAAAAGATTGATCTATATGATGCCTTTATTGATGGCAGTAAAGAGAGTTTTAAAATGATTTTGACTATTTTTCCTAATCTACTCGCAATGATTTTAAGTGTGAATATTTTAGTGGAAAGTGGCTTTTTAGAATTTTGTATACAACTATTAGTTCCTTTTTTAAAGATTCCCATAGAGGTAGTTTCCCTAGCCATCATGCGTCCTATTAGTGGAAATGCCACCCTAGCGCTTTTAAATACGATTTATACCAAATATGGAGTCGATCATTTTTATAGTCTACTCGGTTCTACCATTCAAGGATGTACGGATACTACTTTATATGTCATTGCCTTATATTATGGTAGTATCGGTATTAAAAATACCCGGTATGCCTTAAAGGCCAGTTTACTTGCGGATGTGGTGGGAATAAGCGCTAGTATCCTAGTTTGCTATCTTCTCTTTAGTTGAATTTTTCATATAGGTTTGGTATAATGTTTAAGGAGGATGAACGATATGAAAAAAATAGCGGCATTATTCATCATTGGTAGTGTTCTTTTAACTGGTTGTGGAAAAAACCGATTAGTTTGTAAACAGACAAAAGAAATTGATGGGATAGAATCAACGGAAACTTATACTTTTGTCTTTCAAGAAGAGGAAGTAAAAACAGCAGCTTTAAAGAATACGATTAAACTAAGTGGAGATTATAATACGAAAGAATTTATTCAACAGTTCAAAGATTCTGCTCAAGAAAGTGCGGATATCTATAATGAAACGAATGGCGTAACAGCTAAAGTGAGTACCCGTAAAAATAAAATAACATTAAATGTAGAAATGCAACGGGAAAAGATGTCTGAAGAAGACCAACAATACTTTGAATTGGATTTAACCAAAGAAGAATTGAAAGAAAATTTAGAGGGAAATGGATATTCTTGTAAGTAATATCTTTTTTCTTTACAAAGAGGTGGGAACATGGAAAGATTACAGAAGGTAATTGCACAGTCAGGATACTGTTCGCGAAGAAAAGCCGAAGAACTGATTCAGCAAGGAAAAGTAAAAGTGAATGGACAACTCGTTACTGAAATGGGAACGAAAGTATCTGAGCAAGATGCCATCACGGTCGAAGGAAAGTCTATTTCCAAGAGAGAAGAAAAAGTATATTATTTACTCAATAAACCACGAGGAGTCGTAGCGACTGCATCAGATGAACATGGTCGCAAGACAGTTATTGATTTGATTGCTACCAATCAAAGAATCTATCCTGTAGGACGATTAGATTACGATACGACGGGTGTTTTATTATTGACAAATGATGGAGAACTGACGAATCTATTGATTCATCCTAGAAATCATGTAGAGAAAACCTACATTGCTAAATTAGAGGGCATTATTCAAAAACAGGATATCGATCGGTTGTGTTCTGGTGTTGTCATCGACGGTAAAAAAACGGGTAAGGCCCGTGCAAAAATTAAAAAGATTGATAAGAAAACTAATAGTTCTCTAGTAGAACTAATAATTTATGAGGGACGAAACCATCAGGTAAAAAAAATGTTTGAGGCAATCGGCTATCCGGTTTCCAAATTAAAAAGAGAAAAATTTGCCTATTTGACGACGAATGGCTTGAAATCAGGAGAATATCGTATGTTGACTATTAAAGAAGTCAAAAAATTATATAGTGAGGCTCATAAAGTCCAGTAAAATAATGTTATATCCGTAAAAAAACTATCCTTTTGGATAGTTTTTTAAGCAACTTCTTTTTCTTCTTCAGGTTCGTAGATAGCGCTAACAGGACACCCTTCTAATGCGTCCTTTGCATCTTCTACAAGTTCTTCTTTGATAGCATCTTGATGGATTGCTTCGGCAACTCCTGCATCATTGATTTCAAAAACGTCTGGAGCAATTGCATGGCAAGCACCACAACCGATACATACATCTTGATTAACTTTAACTTTCATAATCATCCTCCTATTAAAGATTATAAAGAAAACTTCTCAAAAATGCAACCAAAATATACAAAAAGATGTCAATTTATGGTATAGTTAATGATAGGTGATACCATGGCAAGTAGAATGGATAGATACCACGACCAAGCAGAGAGAAGCACGAGAAATGAACAACTTTATCGCAGTATTGAAAATTTAAATAATTATTCCAATATTGAAGGTGTTGTCGCTATCGACAAGACAAATGAAATCGACATTACGAGAGTGAAGGCGATGCTTCAAAATCGTGAGGGGTACCAGCAAGAAAAAAGATACCGTCAATTGGTATCAAAAGAAGAACCTACTACAGTAGAGCCTACGATTGAAGAGGAAGAGGAACGAACATATGATATTCGGGATGTATTGACAAAGGCGAAAGAAACACGTTCAGAACCAGAGGAAGAAGAGTATCGAAGTTTAAAAAATACCAGTTATGATATTGTCAAAAAATTAAATTTAAAACCGACGAAAGAAGAAGCAGATGCCTTAAAAGAACTAATTGATACCATTACCATTCATGAGAAAGAAGAAGGCGAAGAAAAGACGGAGGAGCAAGACTCCGATGCTGCTGATGGACTTTTTGATGATTTGAAATCAGATACCATGGTTGGAGACCCTACTTCTATCCATAAAATCATTGAAGATGCTAAAAAGGAAGAGGAAAAACAAGAAGAAGAACGGAAATTGGATGAAAGTACCAGTATGGAGAATATCGATAAGACGTTCTATACTTCTAGTTTAGGATTTACAGAAAGTGATTTTGAGGATTTAAAAAACTTGGGAGAAAATGTTAAAAAACATAACATCCTATTACGAATTCTCATAATCGGATTAACGATTGTTGGAATCGTCATTGCGGCTTTCCTCATTTATTATTTTTTACTAAAATAGGAGAATTTCTCCTTTTTTTGTACCATATTTTGGTAGTGAAACATAAGAGAATCGCAATCATGATACTAGGTAGAATCCAACTGAGATATCGGTCGATAAAAATATTCGCAATCGTGTTATCTTTAAAGAGGAAAATCGATAAGAGGAGGATGATAGTAGGAAAAAGATACTGTTTCCACCCCTGATGCCAATTCATTAAATCATTACAACCTTTTAAACTGACTGTACAGAAAATAAAAATATCGAAAATCCATTGAATGACTAAAGCATTTTCCATCCGATACGTTACTACTCCTTGAAATGCTCTTTTTAAAATGTGAAATTCAGGGTATTGATAGATGGTGGCCAAATGGATTCCCAAAACGCCAATAATCATAAGAGTGACAATTAGTAGACTAAAAGTGGCTAGAAGATATCCTTTTTTGAGACTAGAGCGAATTTCATCATTCGGAAAAATCAGTAAGAGAAAAATCGGAGTGAGTTGAAATCCCAAAGTTGGAATAATTGGTCTAGCGATAGAGGACGTCAAAATGGGTTGAAAGTTAGAAATTTGAAATTGCCCAATCAATCCAAAAACACTCGTAATAAAAAGAACCATACTGATATAAAACAGAATAAGGGATACGCGGTTGATTACTTTTTTATTTTTACTAAGTAGTAATATGAGAGGGATGAAAAAAGAAATACTGATAATCATTTTGGGGGTCTTGTTGAGAAATTGACTGGTGATGACATTGGATAGATTCCAAAATCCTAGTACACTCAGAAATAAGAAAATACTAATCGTTAAGAATAAGAAGAAATACTTGCCTACGGGAAAGAGATACAAATATTTTTCTCGTAAACTTTTTTGAGGTTGGTAGGAGGCAATATATTCCAGTAAAAAAATGATGGAGAATCCTAAAAATACAGCTAATAATAAGGAAATCCAAGCATCTTGCTGAGAATATTTGACTAGAACAGAGAAAGTAATACCAATAAAGAATGAACGAACTAGAAAGTATATAATCGAGATGTAGGATAGTTGTTTACTCATGATTCCTCTCTTTCTAAACTCTGTTCAAGAGTTCCTTTGCTAGTGTATTGAAAATTTACTTCTATTTCGATTGGATAATTCTTAAAAAATTCATTCCAGTCACGAATGGAACGATATTGATTCGGAAATTTTTTATAATATAGAGAACCAAATCCGAAAATATCAGTTCCATATTCCTTGGCTTTTCCAATGGCTTGAACCATATACTCCCGTAGTTGTTCCTCTGCTTTCTTTTCTAACTTTTGGATTTCTTTTTCACTTTCAAGGTCGATATGACAACTAACTTCTCGTAGACTGCCGAGTGCTTTGGCTTTAATCTTTAATCGATTAGAGAGAACCTCATATTTGACATCATAATCATTCGATACACTGACGGCATATCCCTCTTCACACGGTACATTGAAGTACATTGTACCGATTTCTCCCAATACTAAATCGATACCAATACTTTCTTTCTGATTAGACCATCCGACGAATTGATCGCCTTTAAAGAGCGCTAAACTATCCAATTTGGTATAGGCATCTTGCTCAATTTTATCTTGACTATCTGGGGTTTGACCTTTTTCAATATCACCAACAATGATAATACTATTCATGATTGGTTCAAAGCCTGTCTCTAGATATTTTTCCATAAATTGATTAAAACTAGCGTCACTAATTTTCCCTTGTAATTTAGAAGAATTAGAAACATTAGAAGTAATATTTTGAGAGGGATAATCAGCAAGAGGAGAAAGAATGGATAAAATATTAGAAGCTTTCGTATCTTTTGCCATCAATAAATAAAAATTTTGATGAGATTGTGGATCACGCAACAAGAAATCTAACAGATTGTTAATTCCTCTTTTAGCGGTCTCTTCCGATAGAATGATAACCGATAAGTGACTAATATATAGTTCTTTAGGACTAGCTAAACTGATGTCTTTAATCGCCTCATAAATGGTTGTTCCATGACCGGATAAAAGACTCGTTTTCGTTTCACTTTCTTCCGACTTATTTCCATTGGCAATCAAAAAAGATACGATATATTGATTATCTTGATAATCGACAGCCATCCCTGTAACAATGGCATATTCATTGAGTTCTCGGTAATTCCAACAGCCTGTCAAAGATAAACACAAGAAAACAAAGAGTAATTTTTTCATGTCTTTTTTCCTCTTTTCTGATTATTGGTTAAATAGTTAGGACGATTCATTCTCGCATTAGCAGGAAATAGAACAATACTGTCCTTTAACCCCGATAAATTAAATGGACTAAAGGGAAGTAAATAAGGAGTATTGAGTGGTTCTAAACTAGCAAGTTGGATAATGAGAATAAGACCTGCTACGACAATGCCTATGATACCTATAAAAATCGTTGAAAAAATAAAAAGTAAACGCCACTGTCGAATCGCATTAATAAAGTCCATATCGGTAAAGACTAACTCACAGATAGAAGTAATGGCAACGACAATGACGACGAAAGGAGAGACAATCCCAGCCGCAACAGCTGCATCTCCTAAAATTAAGGCTCCAACGATACTCATACTCGCTCCACTCGCACTTGGAGATTTAATATCTGCCTCTCTTAAAATTTCAAATAAAATAACAAAGATAATGACTTCTAAAAAGGTAGGAAAGGGAACTTCACTTCGTTGGGTCGCAAGAGAAATTAATAATTGATCAGGAATCATTTCTTGGTTAAATGTCATAAGAGCAATATAAAGAGCAGGGGTCATAATCGTGACAAAAAAGGCAATAACTTTTAAAACACGACTAAAAGTGGAACTGACAGGAGATTGATAATAATCTTCAGAAGTTTTAAAGAAGTCGGCTAAAATGGCCGGCATAATTAAGACATAGGGACTATTTTCTACCATCACTATAATTTTCCCATCCAATAGACTTTGACAGGATAAATCTGGACGCTCAGTACTAATCATGTGCGGAAAAAATGATTTTCCTTGGGACTCTAAAAAATCACGTAGGTATCCCGTATCGAATACACCATCAATGTCAATTTTGGAAATAGATTCTTGAATCTTTTGGACATTTTCTTTTTTGGCTATGCCTTCTATATAGAGAACAGATACTTTACTGTTTGTTCTTCTTCCTACTTTTTGTTCCATAATTCGTAATTTAGGATCTTTAATTCTCTTCCGAATAAGTCCTAAATTTATCGCATGATTTTCGGTAAAACTATCCTTTGGCCCACGAATGAGTGGCTCGGAGGTAGATTCGGAGATGCCTCGATCTAATTTCATTTTGGTTTCAATAACGAGATATCTTTTTTCGTGATTTAAAAATAGGCAAGTATATCCAGAAGCCAGATAATAGTAGCAGTCATTTAAATCTTCTAAAACCTCAATATGGCTATTGTAGATTTCTTTCTGTAGAAGAGAGAGGGTACTTTCGATATCTTTTAATTTCGTAATGCTTTTGAGTAGAAAGTCACTAATTTTATCATCACTACTGACACTTTCTAAATAAAGGTAGGATAAAGTGTCATTGACCTCTCTTTCTACAATGTCAGCGCTATCTCCCAGTTCTTGCTTGATAGTTTTAATTTTTTCGCGGTTTGTCATACAATCACCATTTTTATTATGAAAAAAAAAGTTATTTTTATGCGGGAAATCCAAGAAATGGAAAATAAGACCATTTTTGTGATTTTTCTTTTAAAAAATGATATGATAATAAATAGGTGATACTATGAAAAGGAAGCAGGCTAGTACTTTTTTTGAAGAGATTTTAAATGTGCCAAGACCTTCTGGGGCAGAGGATCAAATAGCTGGATATTTAGTCCATTTTGCGCAAATGCACAATCTTTCTTACGAAGTAGATGACTATTCTAATGTCATCATCAAAAAAGAGGGAACACATCCGTATATTTCAGAACCGGTTATTTTACAAGCTCATACGGATATGGTTTGTACGAGTGAGGAATCTTATGATTTTTTTAAGAAAGGAATTCCTTGGACTCTTAAAAATGGCTATTATGAAACGAATGGAAAAACTAGTCTTGGTGGTGATAACGGGGCAGGAATGGCAGTTATTTTGGCGATATTAGCAGATCCGTCTTTGGAACATCCTCCTATTGAGGCTGTCTTTACTACTCAAGAGGAGACAACGATGAATGGTGCGAAAAACCTAAACTATAAACACTTAAAAGGAAAAAGACTAATTAGTCTAGATGGTACCGAGGAAGAGAAAATCGAAGTATCGTGTGCAGGAATGGCAAGTATGACCATTCGTCTTCCTTATCAAACTGTTTCTAGCGATAAAAACACTTATCAACTATCACTTTCTGGATTATTAGGGGGACACTCTGGAGTAGATATTGATAAAAATCGAGGAAATGCTATCAAAATTATGGCCAATATGTTAAAGGACTTAGAAGACATTGAAATTGTATCAATAGAAGGTGGTTCCAAAGAAAATGTAATCCCTAGTGATGGTAAATGTATTTTTAAAACCAACTATGATTTTAGTGGAGAATATCAATTTTTTAAAAAAATGTATCAATCAGAATACGAGACTATCCACATGGATTTTCGTCGAGTAAAAAGTAGACAGACAGCCCT
This sequence comes from uncultured Bacilli bacterium, assembly GCA_947629315.1. GTDB lineage: Bacteria > Bacillota_I > Bacilli_A > RF39 > UBA660 > UBA5578. Next base: position 6,434 of record CANRDB010000016.1, on the reverse strand, counting down.
TCGAAACAAAGAAAGTCGTAACTTAATCCAGTTTTTATATGAAATAGAAGATGGGGTTTTGCGCAGAAATGATGTCGGATTTCCAATTACCTCTAGTAATTTAGGAGTTTTACATAGCGATGAGAAAGAAATTAAAATAGAACTTAGTATCCGCAGTTCGATAGTAGGGTATGAAGATTTCTATGTAAGTAGAGTTGAACGGGTATCGAAAAAGTATCATCTAAAGTTTGTATTAGAGGATAAAAAACCATTTTTTACTTTTCAAGAAGAATCTCCTTTACGTCAACTTCTTGTAGATACTTATCATCAGTTATTTCACAAAAAAATTACTTTAGAGGACGTACATGCAGGATTAGAGGGAGGTATCTTTGCAAATAATATCAAACCATTAGACATTTGTGTCATTGGTGTTAACCTCTTTCACATCCACTCTATCTATGAACAAGCAGAGAAAGCATCATTAGAGAGGGTCTTTACCTGGCTTACCGAAACTCTTAAAAAAATGCCATAAAAAACCTATACCAAAGTTCTCATTTCTTTGGCATAGGTCTTTTTTTGTTAGAATAATCCCGTAATGATACCTGATTCATCGATATCCATTTTTTCATAGGCAGGGGATTTAGATAATCCTGGCATTGTCATGATGCTTCCCATATAGGCAACTACGAAGCCGGCTCCCGCACAATATTTGACATCTCGTACAGTGACATCAAATCCTTTAGGATGTCCTAATTTTTTAGGGTCATCTGATAAGGAATACTGTGTTTTGGCAATGCATACCGGTACATTTGAAATTCCTAATTTTTCTATGTTTTTTAAACTTTTTTTAGCTTCTTCTGAATAGATTACATGGTCTGCACGATAAATTTCTGTCGCCACTTTCTCTATTTTGGTAGGAATATTCTCTTTCAAATCATAGATTGGATGGAATGTGCTTTTTTCTTCACATAATTTGACAATGGCAGTAGCTAGTTCAATCGAACCTTTTCCCCCTAATTCAAAGGCTTTAGAAACATAAAATGGAACTCCTAAAGCTTCGACATGTTCTTTCACAAACTGAATTTCTCGTTCCGTATCGCGGTAGAAATGGTTAAGACATACGATGACGTGATTACAAATCTTTTTCATGTTTTCGATGTGCACGTATAAATTTTCTATTCCCTGTTCTAGATAGGTAAGATTTTCTTCTGTCAATTGTTCAGCAGGACAGAGTCCATTATATTTCATACTACGAATAGTGACATTGATGACAACGACATTTGGTTTTAAGTTTCCCAGTTGACACTTTAAATCGAGAAATTTTTCTGCTCCCAAATCGCTACCGAATCCAGCCTCGGTAACAACGTAATCTGCAAGACCTAGAGAAAGTTTCGTTGCTATTAAAGAGTTGCAACCGTGAGCGATATTGGCAAATGGACCTCCATGAATAATCGCAGGATTTCCCTCTAACGTTTGAACTAAATTAGGCTTGATGGCATCTTTGAGAAGAAGCGTTAATGCTCCTTCTATTTTTAAATCTCTAGCATAGATGGGCTTTCCTTTTTTGTTATAGGCAATTAGAATATTACCAAGCCGCTTTTTTAAATCGGTTAAATTTTTTGCTAGACAGAAAATGGCCATAATTTCAGAGGCTACAGTAATGACAAAAGAATCTTCTCTTTCAAAGTTACTTTTCCCTTGCCCAATGGTAATGTGACGAAGAGCACGATCATTCATGTCCATGGCTCTTGGAAATCGAATGGTAGTTTCATCTATTTGGAGTGTGTTACCTTGAAAAAGATGGTTATCAATGGCTGCACATAAAAGATTATTACAGGCAGTAATTGCATGAATATCTCCCGTAAAGTGTAGATTGATGTCTTCCATTGGTACTACCTGAGCATATCCCCCACCTGTAGCGCCTCCTTTCATTCCAAAAACAGGACCTAAAGATGGCTCTCGCAAAGTAACGACAGTTTTCTTTTTTAATTGCCAAAGAGCATCTGCTATCCCAATACTCATGGTCGTTTTTCCTTCTCCGTAAGGAGTAGGATTTGTCGATGTAACTAAAATTAATTTTCCGTCTTCTGGTAGTGTTCTCGTAATGTTCAATTTAGCCTTTGTATGTCCAAAACACTCTAATTCTTCCTTTTGAATTCCTAATTTTTTAGCGATTTTTTCAATGGGTAATAATTTTTTTTCTTGTGCAATTTCAATATCCGTTTTCATGGAATCACCTCTAACTAGATTATAACATACTCTGGGGAACTTTATGTAGAGTTGAGAGAAAAATTGCTAGAAATCTTGCTTCTATCCGCCTTTTTCTTTACTTTTTTTGCGTAAATTATTATAATAAAACATGTGGTGATTTTATGGAAACTTTAGTAAAAATTAAAAATCTGACATTTGGTTATGATCAAAAATTAATTTTTACTAATCTTTCTGCTTCCATCTTAGCTGGTAAATTCTACACAGTATTAGGGGGAATGGGTAGCGGAAAAAGTACATTGGCTCATTTACTCTGTGGTATGGAACAATCCAAGTCTGTGAAAGTGATGAATTCTTCTTTCACGAATCCTCAAGACATTCTCTTGTTGACAAGTAATGAACCTACCGACATGATGGAAACAACCGTGCAAAAGGAACTCCATTTTTTACAGAAAAAGACACATATTTCTTCTGAACAACTAGGGGAACTGTTAAAACAATTAGAATTATCCTACTTGCTACCGAAAAATCCTCATTTGTTAAGTAATTCTGAAAAACAAATGGTCATGTTTCTATGTGCGTTTTTAAAAAGGCCAAAACTGTTATTGTTGGATGACTCCCTCTGTTTTGTTGAAAGTTCAAAAAGAAAAGTATTGGTAGAACTCATAAAACAATTGACGGAAGAAGGTAGTTCGGTAATTTATTTTACAAGTGATACCAAATGGGCTCTATCTTGCGATTCCCTAGTTCTTTTGAAAGATGGGATAATTGCCTATGAGGGAGAACCTCAAGAGTTGGGAAAACAAGAAAGAGTATTCGTAGAGGCTCATTTGGAATTTCCATTTGCGGCTGATTTAGCCAATAAGTTACGTTATTATGAAGCAATTCCTAACTTGGAATTAGATATGGGAAAAGTGGTGGATTTGTTATGGAAGTAAAACTGAAAGAAGTATGCTACCAAGTTCCTAAAACGAATCAAGAGATTTTATCGAATATTCAGTCGAAGTTTGAAAGTGGTAAAATTACAGCAATTGTAGGACCAATGGGAAGCGGTAAAACTAGTTTATTAGATATCATTGCCTTAAGGAAATATCCAACGAAAGGGATTGTCACGGTTGGAGAACATGCTTCTAATATCACTAGTAATCCACAGGAACGAAAGAAATATGATAAAAATATAGGTTATGTACCAAGTTTTCTCGATGATTATTTCTCCTTTGATACAGTTGAAAAGGAGTTTCAGTTAGTTTTAGAACGATTGAATTATAAGCCTACTAAACAGAAAGAACAGATTTATCATGCGTTAGAAATCGTAGGATTGGATGTTTCCTTTCTCAAAAGAGATCCTTTTTCACTCAGTCAAGGGGAAGCCTTTTTGGTGAGTTTTGCCATTGCTTTATCTTATAACCCAAAAATTTTATTGTTTGATGAACCTACTGTTGGTTTAGATGCATCTTACAAGCGAAAATTTATATCGCTTCTTGCCATGTTAAAAGTAAGATATCATAAAACGATTATTATTGCTGGAAACGATGTAGATTTTCTTTATCAAATAGCGGATTATTTCATAGTATTAAAAGAGGGAAAAATTCTATTTCAAGGATTAAAACAAGAGTTATCAGAAAATTTGGAATTATTAGAACGAGAACAAATTCCACTCCCAGAAATTATAACATTTGTGAATGTGGTGAAGAGAAAAAAGGGAATAAAATTAGGAGTTTGTTATGAAACGAATGACCTAGTGAAAGAAATTTTACGAAAAAGGAGGTAGAATGTGCGCTATTTAATGACGATTGCCTATGATGGTTCTCACTATAGTGGGTATCAAAAGCAGCCACGAATGGTGACAATACAAGGGGAACTAGAAAAGGTACTGACGAAAATCAATAGTGAGAAAAAGGTGACGGTAAGTGCTTCTGGCCGAACGGATGCGGGAGTCCATGCTTATGGGCAAAGGGCACACTTTGATTTAAAAAAAGATTGGGATTTATACAAATTACAAGGAAGTCTAAATAGTTTATTGCCCAAAGATATTTATGTGAGACGAATTGAAAAGGTGGCAGATGATTTTCATGCTCGGTTCGATGTCCAAGCGAAGGAATATATTTATAAATTAAATATGGGTGAATATAATCCTTTAGAGAAAGACTATGTCTATCAATATAATGAACCATTAAAGGTTGTGGAAATGGAAAGAGCACTGAAATATCTTGAGGGAACTCACAATTTTCAATCTTTTACTAAAGCAGATGAAGAAAAAGAAGATTATGTGCGTACCATTTTGGAAACTAGGATTGTACGAGATAAGAAAGATATCAATCAAATTACGATTTCTATCACGGGAAGTGGATTTTTAAGATATATGGTTCGAAATATTGTAGGATTTTTAATTGAGGTTGGCGAGGGAAAACGAAAAAGTCAGGACATCTTAACGGTTTTAGAAGCCCAAGATCGAACGCAAGCTGGCATTACCGCTCCTGCTTGTGGACTTTATCTCAATCAAGTCTTTTATTAAAAAGAATAAGCTTGCTGATATTTTGGCATAGCTTATTCTTTTTTGTATACAATAAAGTATGAAGAATGCGATTCGATACTATTATCAAATAGAAGTAAATCAATTAGACAGAGTGAATCATCGCTATCTATTTGATTCTTATTTGTTGCAAGAAGTAGATCGAGAATTTCCAGAGTCTCTCTATCAACTTTTGCTAGGGATGGGATATCCTATCTATCGTCTAATAGCGAATAAAGACCAGCAGTATATTACGAAAATAGAGGACAAGTATTATCTTTTGATGCAAATGCAACCCTCTAAGCAAGTGGGGTGGGAGACGATTGAACAATTTCAAATTCCCATGCAACAAGTAGAATTATTGCCTTGGCATGAACTTTGGATGAATAAGGTAGATTATTATGAAAAGCATGTCTCTACCATTACCAATGACAAAATTTTAAATAGTTTTTTTTATTATATCGGATTGAGTGAGAATGCCATTTCTTTTTATCAAATGATAAAGAAAAAAGGACCTTTATTTATCTCTCATTATCGCATGAATAATGATATGGACTATTGGAATCCTCTCAATTTAACATTAGATTATCGTGTGAGAGATATTGCCGAGTATACCAAACGAAAGTTCTTTGAAGATGACTTACTGCTTTCTGATTTATATTTTTACTTTTATCGTAATCAATTTCAAGTAGAGGATTATTTATTATTTTATGCTCGAATGTTATTTCCTAGTTATTATTTTGATTGTTATGATGCTATTGTGAATGGGGAGGATGATGAGTGTTTAGATTGTTATCTGCAAAAGATAGATGACTATGAACAATTTTTAAGAGAGTTATATTTATCATTTAGTCAGGTACTGTTCTTGCCGAAAATAGATTGGATTGTAGAACAATAAAAAACTAGCCATTTTTAAGACTAGTTTATTTGAATTCGTCAATATTATTGATGAAATTACATATCATCTAAATCGAATCCATAGGGACCAACGTTGATGACCTCAATGACCTCGGGAACTTCTTCTTGTATGGCAGCTTCAATGCCATCTTTTAAAGTGAAATCAATCATTTGACAGTTTGCACATGCTCCCATCATTTGGATATACACACGATGGTCTTCATATTTTACAAATTCTAAATTACCACCATCACTAATTAAGAAAGGTCTTAATTTATCTAAAACCTCTTTAATTTTTTCTTCCTCTTTCATGATATCACCGATAGTTATTATAATGGAATATATGAGGAAAGTAAAGGCTTTTTTTTATTTTCCTATTGTGGTATAATGTAGTTGGTGGTTGGATGACGAAATACAAAAAAGGAAAAATTGTTCGTGGCACCGTGACCGGTATAGAGTCATATGGCGTATTCGTTTCCTGTGATGAATATTACAGTGGACTAATCCATATTTCAGAGATCTCTCATGGTTTTGTTAAAAATGTTGCCGACTATGTGAATATCGGAGACGTCATCAATGTTGAAATCTTGGATGTGGATGAGAGTTTAGGCCAATTAAAACTTAGTATTAAGAATATTGATTACAAAAAAATGAATGTTTCTAGGAGAACAAGAATTAAGGAAACTAGTTTAGGATTTTCAACCTTAGCCTATCATTTACCAATATGGGTTGAGGAGGGTGTTAAAAAAATAAAAAATCCTACGAATACTATTGACAAATAAGAGATGCTATGATATATTTTATACTGTCAATGTTTTTTCCGGGCGATTAGCTCAGT
>CANRDB010000015.1 GCA_947629315.1 uncultured Bacilli bacterium | reverse complement strand
ATGCTACAAACCCTTATAAATAAAGGGCAAAAAAAGTGGAGCACATTGTATCGTGCTCCTTCAGGGGGTTTTGGTTGTGCGCTCTCACATCTAGACCGTAAGAGCACTGGCATGGAGTAACATGCCATTATCAGTATAAGGGATTTTGGGAAATAAGTCAAGATATTTCCCAACAATTTTGAAGAATTATTTCCCAAAATATTTTTGGTTAATCTAATGACATTGATTTTTCAATTATTTCCCGTAATGGGAAATATTTCCCGTCTGCATACTCTTGACTATTTAGAATTTCCATGCTATCATCTTTTGCATGAAGCAAAATTGGGAAATCTTTTTTTAAATCCGCTAGATGGAACTTCATATCACCACTTTGTCTAGTCCCAAAAAGATCCCCACTACCTCTTAACCGGAAGTCTTCTTCACTAATCTTAAAGCCATCTGTCGTTTTCGTCATGACAGATAATCTTTCGCTCTCACGGTCGCTTAAGAGGATACAAAAACTTTGACTTTCGCCCCTTCCAACCCTTCCACGAAGTTGGTGAAGTTGGGAAAGTCCGAAACGATAACTATCAAAAATAACCATCATGGTAGCGTTGGGTACATCGATTCCCACTTCAATAACAGTGGTACTGATGAGAATTTGAATTTCGTTTTTTTCAAAAGATTGCATCACAGAATCTTTTTCTTCTGAAGACATTTTTCCATGAAGCATTCCAACCTTGCAAATCTTCCCTAATGCTCTCTCGAACTTTTCTTTCAGTTCTTTCACGTTTTCAACTTCATCACTATCGGAGTCTTCAATTTGTGTCGCAATTACGTAAACTTGATGTTTTTGACGAACTTGTTCATGAATTTTCTCCAAAACGATTTTAATGTCTTTATTCTTATAAAGCTCCGTAATAATCTCTTTTCTCCCTTTTGGTTTCACGTGAATATTAGAAACATCCATATCTCCATAAATGGTAATGGCATATGTTCTAGGGATGGGGGTCGCACTTAGATACAGAACATCTGTACTAATTCCCTTTTCTTTTAATTTCGTTCTTTGCCTAACCCCAAATCGATGTTGCTCATCCGTAATTACCAAGCCTAAAGAATCATAGTAAACATCCTCACTAAAGAGACTATGTGTACCAACTACAATATCTACTTCGTTGTCAGCAATTTTTTTAAGGAGCGCATTTCGCTCTTTTTTCTTCATTTTTCCAGTCAAAAGTGCCACTTTGATTGGGAAATTTTGGAAGAGTCGAAGCATCGTTTGGTAGTGTTGTTCCGCCAAAATTTCCGTTGGAGCCATGAAAGCTCCTTGGTATCCACTCTGAAAATTTAAATATAGGGAAATAATTGCCACGATGGTTTTTCCGCTTCCGACATCGCCCTGAATAAGGCGTTTCATGACCCTTGGACTGTTCATATCTTCCTGAATTTTATCCACACATTCCCGTTGATCACTCGTCAACTCAAACGGCAATTGTGCCACGAAAGCATCTACCTGTTCTTTTGTGATTTTCCGGGAAATACCGTTTTCCCATACCCTATTTTTCTTCAAATAATTCATCTTCATCATGAAAAGGAACAGCTCTTCATACTTCAAATAGTTGATAGCCTGATGAAGTGTCTGATTATTTCCCGGGCGATGAATCTCTAAAATACTCGCTCTTTTTTCTGGGAAATGATATTTCCCAGCCAATATTTTTGGGATATATTCCGTTATTTCCCAATTTTCATCTAAAGCGGATAGTATCATTTTATGTAATTGAGCACTGCTAATTCCATTCGTAACATGATACACGGGTTCAATCGTTGGATTAGGGGGTAGCATCCCTAAACGTAATTCAGAAGCAACTACCATGTTCTGTTTAGGATTGTATTTTCCAATAATAATTACTTTCGTTCCAACGTGTAAATTACTTTTTAAAAAAGCCCTATTAAAAATAGTAACAGATAAAAGAGTACTTCCCGTATCAAAACGGAATGTCATTTTGTTCATTTTTTTACTAAAAAAATATACTAGTGGTTCATTCTGAATGATTCCATCAAGAATAATTCTCTCATCTGGATAGGCCTCTTTTAGGTTGGTTCTCGCTAACACATCAAAACGATATGGATAATACGTTACCATATCTTCAATCGTATAAATATTCAATCGATTTAAAATTTGAATAGTTTTTGGTCCTATTCCTTTAATACTTGCTAATTCACTCATATTACCCTATGATAGATTTCAATACTCCAAAGGATAGAATCATCATAATAATACTAGCCATTAGAATTCCCAAAAGAGTGGCTAAAAAAGCTTTCTTTCTATCCATATTGAGAACGGCTGCTATCAAACAACCTGTCCAAGCACCTGTTCCTGGAAGTGGGATGCCAACAAATAAAACCAATCCCCAAAAGCCATACTTTTCAATCTGCGTTTTATGTTTTTCTACTTTATTATCGAGCCAACGAGCTATTTTAGAAAGTCTAGAACTCCTTCGCATCCACTGCAAGATTGAATTAATAAACCATAAAATAAAAGGCACTGGTAAAATATTTCCAATCATACTCACCACATAACTAGATATTGGATTTAAATCTAACAAGGCAGCAGCAATAAGTCCCCCACGCAATTCTAGTATAGGCATTAAAGAAATGATAAAAACTAATAATTCTTTACCAAAAGGAATAGTTTCTAGTCCACTAAATATATTCAAAATTGTATTGACAATTCCCTCTATCATATTTATCCTCCACTATACTATAGTATAACATGTTTTCCATAAAAAAAGAAGATTTCCATTAATCTTCTTTTTTCCGATTCACAAACCAAATGCTACTGATATCACAACTACTACTAGATGGTGCAGGATTTGGCATATCCAATTGAATAAGGGTTGGCAATCGAAATGCCGTACCAAAGGCCATACAGTTTCCTGGTTGTAAAGATTTCATCTTCTTAATAATTTCCTCTGTAATATCTGGTACCATATCATGAATATATTTAACATCTAATGGGTGGAGCATTTTAAAAATGAAGAAATTACTACACTGAGATAAAGCTGTTTCAGACATTTCTGAAGGTCTTTGGGTAATGAGTCCTAATAAGACACCGTACTTACGACCCTCTTTTGTAATTCGATCAAAAATATTGTATCCAAGTAAATCAACGTCAATATCCTTTTGAACGTACCGGTGTGCCTCTTCCAAAATAATATGGAATGGTAAAGAGGCTCTATTAGGAAGTCCTTTCGCATAATCAAAAAGCATCTTCGAATAAATTTTAGTTAAATTTTTAGCAAAACGGTCATCAACATAGTTGATGTTAAAGTTAATAAGTTGTACTTTCTTACCATCTTCTGTAGTAATTAAAGATTTAATATATTCATCACGAGACATATAGTCTGGACAATCAAAATAAACACTGTAATCCCCATCTAAAAGAGAATGTAAACGAACTTTTAAAGCATTAGCAAGTTCATATACAGATTCTGACTTTAAAGCACCTTCATCGATTAAAGCGAAATCAAAGGCTAAGCATAAATCTTTTAAAGAATAACGGAAACTACCATCCGGTAATGATAATTCAACATTATCTACTAAGAAAGATTCAATAAATGTTGTAAGTAACTCCATTTCACGTAATTTACCACTCGCATCAATTAAAAGGCACTGTTTTAATGGTCTCGTATATCCTGGTTGAAAAACAGGACTTTCCAAATTTAAATCTCTTGTATTATAGGTAGATAGTACAGAGAAAATTTGGTCACGAATTTGAGAAGCGGGTCTACCACTTAATAGAATATCTAATAAAGCACGAGCAATAATATCATTTTTATACTTAATGACATCGTCTTCCTCACGTCCGAAAATGGTTACAAATTTCAATGCCTTTTCAAGGATTGGAATTTGAGCATGTTTATCGGCTCCTAAAAGGATGGCTAAATCATCGACACTTAATAGCCATAGAGGAATTTTAATCTTTGGAATATCATCATGGATATTCGTCGTATATGCTTTAAAACGAACCTCAGGGGCTTTCTCTTGAATGGTTTTAAATGCGTTATGATATTCTCCATAAGCATCAAAGATAAAGATACTAGCACGGTAAGCAACCGCATCTTTCTTTTCAAATAAGTTTTGAATAATTCTAGAAAATCCACATGACTTACCACTTCCTGTGGAACCGAAAATAGCAAAATGATTACTGAATAAAGAATTCACATTCGCACAGATATCAATTCCTTCATAGATAGGGCTTTTACCAATGTATAAATCTCTATCGTCCTGATAATTCTCTACTCCTACGATAAAATTGACCTTATCTGGCGCAATTAATTTTACTTGTGCTCCAAAAGATGGTTTCTTCGTAATACCAGAGACAAACTTTCCATCTTTAATCTGTCCTAGCATATTAATGAAAGCTACCCCATCTTTAATATCCGTAATTTCTCCTACTACTTTTTCTACAGAATCTTCTAATATAACATATAAGTTGATAAGACTTTGAACTTCGTTAATGTTGAGAGTTAGCTTGACATTAACAATGTTAGCATCAATTCCAATTATATTACCTAGCATACAACCTCTCCTATTCTATATAGCATTATACAATATTTTCAGCAAAAAGAAAAGGGATTCCTCCCTATTTCATTTCAGCAACTTCCAATTTATCACCATTATGAATTAATTTTAATACACATTGTTGTGGATATCCTAAATTCTTCTTATAAGTAATCGTTACCTTTACCTCATATGCTTTATCATCGGATACTTTCCCCTTGCTATATTGAATAGGAGAAATACTATCTACAGTAACCTCTGTCACAGTAGGTAGGCTTTGTTTTCTTTTTCCATCCACATTATTTTCAAGGTAGTAATAAATACCCGTATTATCTGTAGCAAAGTTTTTAAACGTCTCTCGATAATCTTCCCAAACGTATTGAACTCCACCAACATCCGTTTTATCTAACTTGCTTTCTAAATCATAAAAGTCGGTAACAAATAGTTGAGAGACGAGTTTCGCATATTCCTCTTCATCTACTGATTCTTCATTTAATAGCTCTTTTAGTTGATTGAATAAACTCTTATAATATTTGGTATTGCGTTCTGTAAGTTGATAATCATATTTTTCAATATTAGCAACCACTTTAGCTTCTTTCGTTCCCTTTAAATCTTTGAAAATCCCAACCGTTAATACGCAAGATATGCCAATTAAAAGAACGGCTAGAATACTACAAATGACTAACGCAATATTATCATATTTCCACTTACTCTTTTTCTTTCTCATGTGCCATCCCCTACTGGAGTCTCCTCCAATAAATTATTCTCTGGATTCTCTCCTATTTTTTTAATTAAATCGTATGTAATAATGGAATTTGATATATTGATGATCTTATCAGCATAAATGGTATTACGACTAATCTCTTCTTGTGATACCTCCGTATCCATCTTTAACGGACGAGAGGCTTGTTTAGCGCTATTATAGTATACATTATCACTCAACCAGTTTCCAGTTGGGAAGACAACTACATTTTCATCCACACTGAAGATGTCATGTCCAAGAGCATATTTGTTATAAAAACCAAACATATTTCCTAACGTAGGTTGAACATCAATCATACCCATGACTTTCGTCACTTCTCGATTATATTTGGTACCTTTCATATCTTTTGTCCAAATAATTAATGGTACACTACGATTTAATTCGTAAACATAATCATCCATTGGAACGTTACACTGTTCTTTTTTACATTTCATAACTCTATCCTCTTCAGGAACATAATTGTAGTAACGTTCATATTGTTTTTCAGAAAGTTTATTATCATGATCACCATAGATGATGACAACGGTATTTTCAAGAAGTCCAGCTTCTTCTAGTTCCTCCATAAATTCACCAATTGCCTCGTCAGCATAATGGGCAGATTTAAAATAGTTTCCAAGTTTTGTATCCGTCATATAAGGCGCTGTAACAGTCTCGGTCTCTCCTGTTTCTTCGTTCACTTTTTCATATTGATAGGAAACATCGAAATAATTACCAGTAAGTTCCTCATAATGATTAATATCACTAAAAGGTGTATGGTTTGTTAACATAATCAATAATCCATACCATCTTTCATGTTCTTCAGATATTTGTTTGATAATCTCTGTTGATTGTCTAAAGAATGATTTATCACTCAATCCTAATCCAATTTCTTCATCGATATCATAATCCTCATTATAGTGATAGAAATGATCATATCCCAACTTAGGATGAACGACATCACGATTCCAAGCACTACCCTTATTGCCATGCATACTAAACGTATAATATCCCTGTTCTTTTAATAATTTTGGCGTAGTGACATATTCGCGATTGAAATAATTGATGAAAACAGTTCCAATCGTCGCTGGTAGTAATGAGGAATTAAAAGTAAACTCCGTATCACTACTAGTTCCTGCGCTTTCTTGGGCATAAAAGTTAGAGAAATATAATCCTTCACTCGATAAACGATTGAGATTTGGGGTTACTTCTACTCCATTAAAACTAGCAGGTTTTCCACCCAAGTTATCATCAGATATGAGAAAATTTTGAATACTTTCGGCATGGATAACAATGACATTCTTACCCTTAAAAATATTCGTAAACTCATTTTTCGTAGTTGGTTCTTCCGAAACATCTTGATAAAATTCCCGGAAGTTTTTAGCAGCCTCATCATATCCAAACATACTATTGACTTTAATTCGAATACACGTAAATACATCATTAAACTGATATACATAAATACCAAATTCTTGAACGACAAACTCCCGATTCCACTGTTTATGTAGACGACTAACATCGGTACTCGTCAACATAGAAATAAAGAATCCAAGAAGAATTAACGTTACCACAATGGTATTTAAAAAACGAATTTTAGGAAGTTCAACCTCTTCCACTTTTTCATAATATCCTTTTTTATAAAGTTGAAGGTGAATAAAAATCAAACCAAAAATTTGCCAAATATAGATTAAGTCTTTGGGTTGTAAAATATTTTCTACGACGGCATCTGTATAGTCTCCTAACTGAGTTAATGTCATCAATAGAGAAATGGAGGCAAATGATACATAGTTTTTAAAATACATCGCATTGATAATACAAATCATAGTAAGTAAAGTACCAATACCAAGGAAATACCAAAAACGATGCTTTGGCTTTAAAAAATAGGCAAAAGAACCAAGCGTTAAAACGACTACTAAATCGGCTATGGCAGGCTTAATATACCAACCATTACCGATAGTAAATTGTCTTACTAGCATTCCGTTGATTACTGACGTAATGATAAAAGTAATAAAAAGAATATTCGTAGCTGCATAAACTTTTCCCCGATGAAAAGCATGTTTTACTGTTTCTTTCATTTCACACCTCAATCTATTTTTCATTATAGCACTAAACCCTATTCTTTTCAAGTAAACAAAAAAAGGAATATCCCTCACTATTCCTTTTTGTAATCAACCTTTTCTAACGTCGTTTCCGTTCCATAGATAATAATTTGTACATTGGAAAGTTTTTCATAGTTATAAATTTGATTGTCTACTAAATCCATGATGGCATAGGAATAAAGATAAGAAATATCTTTCCACTCTGCTTGATCTTTCTTCGTATAAATCGTTAAATATGTCTGGTCTAAATCATCTAATATCACATCGTAGAATTCATCATAATAAATGCATTCTATCACGAGTTCATCTTCTTTTAAGTTGGAATCTACGACTTCTTTAATCTCTCCATTTAAATTATGAATCGTTAAAGACTCTCCCACTGTCACACGAGTTTGCTCGCTCGTCGTAGGCACATGACTTTTCCTAATATCATTTGGATATTGAAACTGTAAAAAATCATGAACACATAACACGTGACCTATCACTAAAATAAGAAGACAAACGATAAAAGACAATCGATGATGTTTGTGATGATTATGCATAGCATCCAACAGATATCGTACTAGTAAAAGAGAAATGCTTGCATATCCTAGTAAAGCAATCGCAAGTCCAAAGATATTAACCCCTTTATATAGTAAAAAGCAAGCAATACCCATTAAGATTAGGAAAACAATAGCCAACAATATCAAAGGGATAACCGCAATAATATAAAGGAATGCCTCTAATAGGATATAGGTATAACTACTCGTAGGAGATGTTTTTTTAGGATGATTCTCTTCCTCTTTCGTAGGTGTTTTTTCCGTACTGGAATTAGTTGGATGGAGTAACGAGATACCTAAAAAGATACACCACAATAAATAGATAACCGATAATATGAATTCCCATACTCCACTTAACACATGATGAAAGGGATTAAAGACAAGTTTTAAAGCGGCCTCTCCTAAATCTTGAGCAAGAATAAAAGGAATCTTACTTAATAAAACGAGAAAGAACCAAACGACAACCTTTAATATCACTTCAAAAAAAGATACGAGAGAATGTTCTTGAGAAGCAGAAGCAATATGTTGGACAAAACTATCAAATGCATCCGCTAAAAACTCCGCACAGCGATGTAGATAATCCTCTAATCGAGGGCGAGATTCTTTTTTAGAAGAGTAGTATTTCGCATTAATATGATATTCGGCATAAACTTTTTTCGTTATCGAAGATACCGTACCTAAAGATTGGATAGCCTCTTTTTCACTTTTTCCACTGCTTACCAATTCTTCTATTTGATGGCGATACCGATTGACAACTTTCTTTCGTTCTTGTTCTTCTAAAAGTGCCAAGTTGGATTCTAAGGTTTGACAAAATTTATTCATACAATCACCTATCTTCATTGTATCAAAGAACAGAAAAAAAAGAAAGCATCTTTACTTTCTAATTTCTTGTTTGACATAAGATAGAACTTCTTCGGCAATTTCATCCTTTGTCTTAATCCTTTTTCCTTTCTGACAGGAAATGGTATGAAAATGGTATTGTTCAGCCAATTCTTGATATGCCTGTTCTGCATGTTTTAAATGACTGACACTACGCTCATTTTGATCTGCTGCTTCCATTCGAGATTCACGAAGTTCAATACTACAACGATAAGGCATATGAAGAAAGATTTTAATTTCCGGATCTGGTAGTCCTAACAAATCAAATTCTAATTTTTCTAACCACTGATACATCTCTTGCCTTTTTTCATGGTTTCTAATTTTCCCACCTTGATGAGCAAACGTAGAATAAAAATATCGATCTAAAATAATGGAAACTCCACTATCTAATAGTTGATTCATAGATTCTAAATGGTATAAGAAATCAGCAGCATAATAAAGGGCAGATACTTTCGGATCCACTACATTTGCTCCCTCCGGAAACCATCCTTCACAGATAGCTGGTTTGCCAAGGTAAGGTCCTCCGATAATCTTTCCAGTTGGAGAATTATAATCCGGAAAAGATTGTTTTTGAACACGAATTCCCATCGCTTGTAAAGATTCCATCAATCGATTAGTCTGTGTTTCTTTTCCTGAACAATCCGTTCCTTCTATTAATATTAATTTACCGCGCATTGACTTTTCCACAACTCTCTTTCCCTTCTGGACATATGCCAAACACATCGCAACTACTTCCTAGACAGGTTCCAAATAAAGGCGCTACTTCTTTTACACTTTTCACCATATCTCTTACAATCGCTCGAATTTCCCAATGAGCTTTCGTACAAGTTCTCATACGACTAATCCATTCTAACGTTCTACCATTCATCGTAGAGATAACATTGACAAATTGTCCACATAAATAGAAATATATTAAATCCTCTTCCATGATATCTTCTTTTTGAAAACTTTGCAATATCTGACTATTCTTTTGATGAATTTTGTGATAACAATCCTCTGATTGCTTCTTGATACTAGGCGGAATTTGATAATTTTTAGTGTTCCAAAGAGGAACGAAATCCGGTACTAATAGAGATTGCAGACGATGTCTCGTCAAATGTTTTAAAATAATTAAAGAAATAGGAATTTCAAAGCGAAACTGTACTTGTTCTAATTCTCTTTGTTCTTTACTATTTTTTAACGTTTCAAAGATATCTTGGCGCCAATGAGATTTTTCTTTATCAAAAAACTCCATTTGTCTTTGGACCTCTTCGTGCGAACATTGATTTCGATATTGTAAAACACTCTCTAAAATGGTATTATCGACATTCTCACTATGAGAAATCAATCTGGTTTTCGGATATGGCGTTATATTTTTAGCAAAATAGTATGTTTGAAAAGCATCTTGATCATCCCTAGAATTATTTTCGAGATGAGGAACTAAATAAGGAATGTACTGACGAATAATCTGCAATAATTGTTCCCCTAGTTCTTTTAATTCACTGATTCTACTTTTCTTACCATAGAGAAGATCATGAACCATTTTTTCTAATTCTCTAGCATCTAATCCCATCACAATATTCGTATGAAAGGAATACGGTAAAACATACCGAGCATCTTCTTCTTTGATACCAGCATCCACCAATTTTCCATATTCCGAAAATAAGTAATCCATATGCTTGCAATATTTTTTCTGTAAAGCTCGATTATTCTTTTTGATGGTTCCATCTTTTCCTCGGAAATTTGGTACATAGTAACCAACAGCACGGAAGTCAACTTCCCTTCCTGATTTGATGGTAAAAGAAGTAAGCCGATACCCAATTACAGTTTGTTCTACAATGGGGCTAACATCTCCCAAAGCAAAGACAAAATAATCATGTTCAATAATGGTCTTATGTCCCATACTAATAATGCGACTAATCAATCGCAAATTTTTTTCATAATCATGACAACTATCTAAAACTTCATAAACGTCCCCTTTGGTCCGAGAAAGTTTTCCAGCAGTTGCGATAGTCCGGATTCTAGTTTCCAGATCTTTTCCATTTAATAACTCAATTCTCATAAGTTCCTCCTAGCATCATTATAAGCGTTTTAATTACACTTGTCAATTGTTTTCAAAAAAAATAGGAAAACCTATTTTTTATTGAACTAATGTAACTTGATATCCTTTTGCTTGTAAACTTTCAATAATTCCTTTATCTCCTAAAACATGAGCCGCTCCTACAGCAATGAATACCTTTTTATTATCTTGGAGATACTGTTCTGCTTTCGCACTCATCTGAATATTTCTATCAATAATCATTTTTTGCTGATAATCCTGTTCTTCTGGTTCCGCAAAGCGAGTCGTACCTAACATCTGTTTTAAAAGCCAAGCATTTCCAGATAAATAGGCATCATATAATAATCTTGTCTCGCCCTTTTCATAGTTAAAATGTTTTAACATCGTATCCACTTGTTCTTTATAAAATTCATCTGAAAAACTATTCAATAAGTTTTCTTGAAATTCATAGGACTCTAGTTCTAGTAGTTCTTTATGATCAGTTTGGGCTTGTATCGCTAACTGCATATCTACTCCGTAATTAGCAGACAAATTCATCTCGAGATACATCCAATTTTCTAAAATACTATAAAGAGAAGAAAGATTCATCCGTTCTAATAGTTCTATCGATAAAAGATGTTTCTTACAGAAATCTGTCAAACGAACATATTGTTCATCACTCAAATAATTCTTGATGGTATCGTCATCTTTTAAGAAATAAGAATTCAAGTCTTCTTCCTGCATACTCTTTAGAATATCAATCTCTAAAGCTAAAGCATCACTTTCTTGATAAGCTTTCCAAATGGAATCTGTCAAATGAGAAATCCTAGTATCTCCTACATGGATGGTTCCTAATACATAGATACAACTATCCTCATCACAGGCTTGATATAACCTAGGTGCGACTTTTTTAGTGGCTGGTGTATACACTTCTTCTTTTTGATTGAACCAAAAATATCCTAATACTCCTAACGTAATCACTAATACTATACATAACATGATAACCATTATACGATAACCTTTTTTCATTCTTCTACTCCCCATTCTTCATTATCTAAAAACAATACCAGAATCTCATTAGATAGATACCAATAATTTTGAGCAAGTTTTAAAAAACCATTCTGATATTCTAATTTTTTTTCTTCTAATAATTTTTGAATGAACTGCCAATCCAATGGATTCATTTGATAATTTCTTTTGATTTTATCAACCGATACACCATCTATTTTTCGCAATCCCAAAATAAATTCATTTTCCAATTGTTCTTTTAGAGAAACATTCTCTTCCTGATAGCGATATTTTCCCTTACGATAATGGCTCAAACTTCTCGTATTATCGTAACGGATTGTTCCTTGATAACCGCTTGCTCCTAAACCAAAGCCATAATACTCTTCATTGTTCCAATAGGTAAGATTATGTTTGGATTCATATCCCACTTTCGCAAAATTACTAATTTCGTAATGATGATAATTCTGAAGTTTCTCCACTATTCTCTCATACATATCTGCATCTAAATCCTCTGCAATAGGCTCGATTTTTTGATTATATAACATCGTATGCTCTTCAATAATTAGTGAATAAGTAGAAATGTGGGGAACATTCAAGGAAAGAAAATCTTCTAAATCCTGTTCTAATTCCTCCATAGTCTGTCCAGGAAAAGCATACATCAAATCAACATTGATATTTTGAAAATACTTTTTGACTAACTGGATTTTAGCAAATACTTCCTCTTTCGTATGTTTTCGATTTAAAAAGGATAGATAGTTTGGTTGTAACGTTTGAATTCCAATACTAATTCGGTTTACACCATAGCGAACCATCAATTGTAACTGTTCTTCCGTAATATGTTCCACATTACATTCGATGGTATACTCACAAGTACTCGTTCTTTTTAAAACACTCACAATTTGAAAAAGACGTTCTAATTCTTTCAAAGAAAGACTACTAGGAGTACCCCCACCTAAATAGATGGTTTCTAAAACTTCTTGGTGATAATATTTCTCTATTTCTTCTTGTAAAGCGGATAAGTAGGAAGAAACCATATCGGGATAGTAGTAATATTTACAAAAATCGCAGTATGAGCAAATAGAACGACAAAAAGGAATGTGAAGATAAGCGGATTTAATCATTTTCTCCCATACTCTTTTGATATTTCTTTAATTTTTCTAAAGCTTGGTTCTCTATTTTCGTTACCATCGTTTTAGAAATACCAAACTTATGAGCGGTATGTTCAGCAGAAGAAATGGTTCCATCTCCTGGAAAGCGATCTAGTAAGACACTCTGTTCATGAGCGGTTAATCCCGCATCTGTAAAGGATTCTGGATTCCAAATTCCTTCAAATTTTTCTAAAATACCATATCGATTTTGATCTAATCTTTCCGTAATGGCATTGGCAATGACACTTCCAAACATTTCCTCAACGCGGGGATCATTTAAACAGCGATAGACATAATCGGGTGTATAAGTTGTCTTCGTATTACGAATAGGCACATGCGATATTTCTTGCGCTAATTCCTCCATCGTAAGAAAAGGATGTCGACTAAAGTATACGACGATATTCCGAATATCTTCGCGTTTTTGTTTTTCTTTATCGATTTCCTCCTGAGAAGATTCCTGGACGATACCATTAAATTTTCCTTTTTCTCCCCTCACTACTGCATAATGTTGAAAAGTGTTTCGACCACCTTTTTGTCTCCCCTTTAGGGTATTTAATCGAATTTGTTCAGCAATCGTTTTCCCTGTCGTTGGTATATTAATATTACCAATATCTGGGTTAGATAAGTATCGCTGTACAGAAGACTTTGATACTCCTGTATGTTCACTAATTTCTATATTCGTAGCCGTAGGATGTTCTAAAAAGTACTCTACGACAATATCTTGTGGTTTCCTCTCCATCTTTAATCACCTACCTCATCCATACTAAGAACGGCTAAAAAGGCTTCTTGTGGTACCTCTACACTACCAACCATTTTCATTCTCTTTTTACCCTCTTTTTGCTTTTCTAACAATTTTCTTTTACGGGATACATCTCCCCCATAACATTTCGCTAATACATTTTTTCGTACCGCTTTAATATCCGCACGGGCGATAGCTTTGTTTCCAATGACTGCTTGAATCGGAATTTCAAATTGCTGTCTAGGAATCAGTTTTCGAAGACTTTCTACAATGGCTTTGCCTCGATTATAAGCAAAATCCCGATGAACAATTAAACTGAAGGCATCCACCATATCACCATTTAAAAGAATATCCATCTTTACAAGGTCTGAAGATTGATAACCAATCATCTCATAATCAAAAGAAGCATACCCTTTCGTATAGGATTTCAATTTATCAAAGAAGTCATAGACAATCTCCGATAACGGTAATTCATAGTGGATATTCACTCTCGTCGTATCTAAATATTCCATAGAGATATAAGTACCTCTTTTATTTTGACATAGTTCCATAATCGATCCAATATACTCACTTGGAACAAATATACTAGTACGAATATAAGGTTCTTTAATCGTCGCAATTCTCTGTCGTTCTGGCATTTTAACAGGGCTATCTACCATGATGATACTTTTATCAGTAAGCTCTACTTCATAAACTACTGATGGACTGGTCGCAATTAAATCAATCGCAAATTCCCGTTCAATTCTCTCTTCGATAATTTCCATATGAAGAAGTCCTAAAAATCCACAACGGAAGCCAAATCCCAAGGCTTGCGATGTCTCCGGTTCAAATTGGAGAGAGGCATCATTCAATTTTAATTTTTCTAAGGCTTCACGAAGTTCTGGATAACGACTAGACTCTACTGGATAAAGACCACAGAACACCATCGGTTTCATGGCTTTATATCCCTCTAAAGGTACCTGTGCTGGACAAATACTAGACGTAATTGTATCTCCTACCTTGACATCTTCTATACTCTTAATACTCGCACATAGATAGCCAACTTCTCCCGTCAATAGTTCAGGAACTTTCTGTTCAGATGGATCGTGTACTCCCAACTCTACTACTTCATAAGAAGCACCCGTTGCCATCATTTTAATTTTATCTCCTATTTTTACCTTGCCATTTACCACTCTTAGTAACGTGACAATTCCACGATAAGAATCATAGTAACTATCAAATATGAGAGCCTGTAATGGTTCCTCTACATTTCCTTTCGGAGCCGGAATACGTTCTACAATAGCTTTCATCAATTTTGGAATTCCCACTCCTGTTTTCGCACTAACGAGTAAGATTTCCTCCTCTTCAAAGCCGATGGTATCCATCAATTCTTTTTTTACTTTCTCGATATCAGCATTTGGTAAATCAATTTTATTAATGACTGGAATAATCGTTAAATGATTATCTAACGCTTGATAGAGATTCGCTAATGTCTGGGCTTCAATTCCTTGAGCAGCATCTACTACTAATAAAGCTCCCTCACAAGCTGCTAACGATCTTGACACCTCATACGTAAAATCGACATGCCCTGGTGTGTCAATTAAATGTAGTAAATAATCTTTTCCTTGATACGTATAATGGAGTTGTACAGCATTTAATTTAATGGTAATGCCTCTTTCCCTTTCGATATCCATGCTATCTAATAATTGATCTTGTTTTTCCCTTTCTGTTATTGCTCCCGTTGCCTCTAAGATTCGATCAGCGAGAGTACTTTTCCCGTGATCAATATGAGCAATAATAGAAAAATTTCTCATGTTTTCTTGCATACCGTTTCACCAATTAAATTATAGCATAAATTCCTTAGAATATATAGGTATAACTCACTCATAAAACATATATTTTATTATGAAAAAAGAAGAAATAAAATATATCAATTATCAACTATTCGGTTTAGTGGTTACCCTTTTAACAACGATTATTGCCATTTTTATTACTTATAATCAAAAATTGGGAACAGCTGGAAAAAAGAAGTTAATGACGAATCAACAAAGTTTATTATTGACCTATATCAACCGTCTTCTCATCTTATTGGTAGCTATTTTATTTCTCTATATCAATTATCGATTCTTCGATATTACTAAAAGAAAGAATCAAAGCAAGAAAAGTGAAGAACTCCAGATTATTGCTTCTATTTTAACCATTGCCTCTGCTCTTATTGCCCTTTATGTCGTTACGTTATCGAATACGGAAACCATTGCCGATGTGGAAAATCCAAACATTTAAAAAAGGTATCATAGGATACCTTGAATAGTAAATAATAGGAACATGAAAGCAAACCCACTTAATACTCCTGCCATTAAGACAAGCCATATAATATCGATATAAGCGGCTTGTGAATTTTGAGAGGTAGGATTATTGGGTCTCGTATAAACATACTGACGTTCTGCGGTTCTTCCCCGTTGTCTTGCTCTTCTTCTCTCGATAGCTCGAATGACTCCACGATAGACCATCCGGTCTTCATCTGATAATTCGCTACGGTCAAGAATTTCTGGATATTGATAAGCTTGGAAAGCAAAATGCATATTGATATTTCTACCCCGAATCGTACGAGTATAACCACCCTGCACTCCTTTTATTTCTTCTGCTTCCTGTATTGTTGGAGTATCGCTTGCAACATCAACATCTTCTACCAAATGATCAAATTCCTCATCTGGAATATCTACTGTATAACCGTTACTATCGACTCCTTTTTGTTCATTTTCATAATTGCGAACCTCAGCTGCTTTTAATTCACATTTTCCAGTAGCAACATTGTACCAAGAATGAATCACACGATTCTGTTTATCTACTGCAATAGCATTGGCAATATTAATATATTCTAAATCTAAATAATCAATATTCTGTAACAATACTCGAATTGCTTTCCGTTGATTTTCATCAATTTCATCTAGCAAATAACGATAACTAGAACGATTGTTATTAAGTTCACGAATCGGAATCAACGTCAATTCTACATTTTGATATTGCATTTGATAATCAAAGACAGCTCTAGCGTTCGCTAATCCATCCTCTCCTTGAGAAGCTTGAAGAGTTTTTTGAATATCCTTAAACTGCTCACTGATATTTCTATCCATATCACGATTCTCAATCATCTTTAAATTTTTATCTTCTGGATTATAAAATTTAAAATATTCTTTGCCATTAGGAAGATGGACTTCTTCAATATCGGATAGTGTAATTCCATAAATTTCCGCAACGCTCTTCATCTGTTCTTCTTTACTAGTTTCTTTCTTTTGTTCTTCTTTTTCTTTTTCTTCTGGCATAATCTCACCTACCATCTTTCTTCGATAGTACCACGGAATTCAAAAAAAAGAAATCGAATCGACTTCTTTTTTTATGATTTGACACTTTATTAGACAGCGAATCAGCGGAAAAAACTCATATAAGAGAGGAATCCCACTAAAATGAAAAGCATAATGACACCATTTACTTGATCTCCTGTCGTACTTTTATATTTGACTCCCACTGCTTTCGCCACTAAGTATCCACCAAATAAGCCACCAAAATGAGCAGCAATATTGATACCTGGCAATAAGAACGCTAACAAGAAGTTAAATACGAGAAGTGGAATAATTTGAGACTTCATGACACTGCCAAGATAAACTCGGTAGTGATATCCAAAGTAAAGAAGTGCTCCTAATAATCCAAAAATGGCTCCACTCGCTCCGACACTGACCACATTACTCTCTTGAAAGAGCATCGACATTAAATTCCCGATGATGCCACTACCAAGGTAAATACATAGATATTTCCATTTACCAAAGAAACTCTCTAATTGCGGTCCAATAATATATAGAGCATACATATTGAATAAGAAATGAAAGAGACTCGCATGTAAAAACATACTAGTTACTAAACGATAGAGTTCCCAGTAGCCTCCCATGGTTCCAAAATTGACAAGTCCTCCAAAATTATAGAGAACATTCGCATCTAAATTAAAGAGGTTGGCTCCTGATAAAATCATCGCTAAAAACATAACAAGATTACTAATCAATAAAGCATAGGTAATAATGGGTCTTTTTTTACTAAAGACATCTTCTGCCTTAGAGGCATCTTCTTGATTCTTACTGTTGATTTCTTCTGTTAACTTCATAAATAGTTCTAAACCTTTTTCGGTAACCTTATCAATCTTCGTAATCGTTGGGAAAATATCCATCACAAAATCATATTTTTTAATATCTTCAATATCTTTAATTTCAATACAATCAATATGGTTAACCGCATTATCTTCCAAATGGACATTCTCTCCCAAATTAATAAAAATACTTAACGCATTCATCTTAAAAGAGAATGTCTTTTGCTTTATTTTTTTCATAATTTGTTGAGTCCGATACATGTCAAAATCAAGTTGTTCATCATTATGAATATAGTTTGTAACAATTCTTACAATTTGATAATCTTGTTCAGAATTCTCAAGCCATATTTCATCTTTCGCACCATGTAATACAATTGGGTTATATCCTTGTTCTGTAATAAAATAATGGATTAACTTCATTACAATTTCATCATTTTTGTTTAGCGTTATATTCACTTTTGTCACCACCTATATTGTAATATATTTTTTCAGAATAGTAAAGTTATTCCCCTTCAAACATCCGTTGAATATGGAGAAAACATTCTGGTAGCTCACTATCAAATTCCATATACTCTCCTGTTTTTGGATGATGAAATCCAATAATTTTGGCATGCAGACACTGTCCACTATCATCGATTAATTTTCTCTTTCCATAAACAGGGTCATTGACGATTGGATACCCAATATAGTCCATATGAACTCTTATTTGATGGGTTCTTCCTGTTTCCAAGATACACTCAATAAGAGTTGCTTGTTCATATCGCTTTAAAACGCGAAAATGAGTGACAGCATGCTTACTATTAGAAGAGGTAACCGCCATTTTTTTTCGGTCTTTCACGTCTCTACCAATAGGAGCATCGATAGTCCCTGTATCATGAGGAATGACACCCCATACCAAGGCCCAATATTTTCTAGTAGTTTGCTTGTTAGCGAGTTGTTCTGCCAAAGAAGCATGTGCCTCATCATTTTTCGCTATCATCAAAAGTCCAGTGGTATAGGCATCGATACGATGAACAATACCAGGTCGAAATTCTCCATTCACACTACTTAAATGTTTCGCGTGATAGAGTAATCCATTTACCAATGTACCATGATAATTTCCAGCCGCTGGATGAACAACTACCCCATTTTCTTTATTGACTACTAGAACATCATCGTCCTCATAGACGATATCAAGACTCATCTCTTCCGGTTCTGCACTCATCTGTTCTTCCTCATAATCTTTTACCAAAAGAACATCTCCTGCTTGTAAGGAATAACTGGCTTTCATTTCTTTATTATTTACCAAAATGCAATGTTCTTTCAACATTTTAGCAATCTTACTACGACTAACCTCTAATAGTTCTGCTAAAAAGGTATCCATTCTAACCGAAGTATTTTCTTCTATGCGGATTTCTTGCATGATAATTCCTCCTTTAACATTAGGAACGCTAAACCAATGATAGAAATGACAATCGCCGTATCCGCAAAATTAAAGATTGGAAAATAATAACCAAAGATAATGAAACCTAGATAATCGATTACGTATCCAAATAGAATTCGATCTAATAAATTGCCGATAATTCCCCCTATTAACAGAGAATAGATAAGCATTTCCCCATGATTTATTTTTTGCTGATAGATAAAAGAAAAGTAAATTCCTACCAAAGCTCCTATCGCAATTAAAATAAGCAGTACCGTATTTCCCTCTAACATACTCCAAGCTGCCCCTTCATTATGAACATGCGTAATATAAAAAAAATTAGGGATCATTTCGACCACTCGATTTAATTCTAAGGCACCAGAAATCATAGTCTTTAAGAATTGATCAATAAAGACAAAGAAAACACTTAATACCACTAACTTTTTTTTCATATTCTCACCATATCCATTATATCAAAAAAAAGAGAAAAGAGAAATTACTTAGACTCTTCTCTGATAATCTTTTATTTGATATATTTTTTGTTCTTTCGGTTTTTGCTCCTTAGTTTGCTCCTTAGAATAAATAGAAACATCCATATAAGAATTTCCACAAACTAAGACATTTTCGTTAATAGGTACAAAATTAGTTCCTAACTCATATAGACGACGTGCTAATTGTCCTGAAAACTCTTCTTTTTCTAGTGGATTTAATAAAGAACAATCAACGATAACCGCATCATATTCTTTTAATAGTTCCTTTACTTTAAAACTATCTTTTGTGCTATAAGCAATAATCCCCCTAATTTGCATTTCCACTGGAGAATTTTGAACGACCCCCTCTATCGTAGCCGCATCTACTAATGTTGTCATCAACGAATGACAGTGATGCTCCACTTTACCGATTGTCTGATCAAAACGATTATGTTGAACGCGGAAATTTCTCCACCTTTCCGTTATAGATTGACATACTTGCATTTTCATACTACCTCCCCCGACGGATACGTATTATATCACAAAATAAAATAAATTACAAAATCAACAAAATTCTTCTAAAAAAAGCAAAAAGAACTGTATACTTTTTCTTCCACCATTCTATTTTTTTGATATAATAAAATAAAAGGAGGGAATAAAAAAATGAAAAGAAATTGGAAAGTTGTGAGCAGTTTTTTAATAGCTTTGATGCTCATGACTGGTTGTGGCGAGAAAGAAGCAACAAATACCAACCAGACTAACAATCAAAACAGTAATCAAGGTAGCAATCAGGACGTTTCCAATCAAACAAGTAACCAGAGTACCAATCAAGAAACAGCCAAAACAGGCATTAAAATTGGTACACTTGGAAACTTTGAAGATGGAAAAACGGTTGTTTCTGCCAATGGTACTCATTATCTAATTGATAACACATTACAAGTCTTAACAAGTTATACAGGAATTGGAACCTATATCGATGGATATATATTCAAGCAAGACGAAAGCAGTAGTAAAAAACATCAGATTGTCGATTCTACGGGAAACGTAGTCCTTTCTTACGAAGATGGAAAGGAATATGAAAAAGTAGAACTTGTCGATAATGGCTGTATCCTAACCAAACGTGAAGTGGAAGACTGGCAATCTTCTCAAACCTTTTATGGAATATACAGTTTAAAAGATCAAAAATACGTTTTAAAAGAAGAGACGGACAAGTACGAAAATATGAAAGCTTATGGCGATAATATGGTTAGTTTAGACTCCACGAATAAAACATTCTTTAATACCAAAACGCAAAAAACAATTCAGTTTAAGGAAAGAGTGGAAGGCAAATTTAAAGATGGATATTCTATCCACACTTCTATTCAGTACGGTTCCAAAAATAAAATTTATTTACATATTTTTAAAGAGGATGGAACTTACAAGAAAGTAGAAATTCCTTATGAGGATGATGACTATTCCAATATATCTGCTCATGCCAATGGCGTTGTCTTTATTCAAGACTGCCATTTCAATGAAAAACAAGAAACCGTATGTCAAAGTATTATTGTAGACTTGGAAACTGCAAAAATTGTCGATTTAAAAAATACCTATAATAATGTTACCAACGATGTTAGTTTTAACAAAGAAGGATATGCGATGTTAGTATTCGCAAACACTGGTTTTAATTATTATTATACAGTAATTGATAAAAATGGTAATCGTCTTTTCGAACCTGTTAAATCCAATCCAGATAATTCTTACTTGAGTTCTTATGATAAGAATTCTCCAAATGTCGTTCATAGAACAATCTATGATGGTGGATATTTTATTACAGAGCAAAATGGTACTTATACCGTTCGTGATAAAAATAATCAAGCGATTTTGGTATCCGGAGCAAATGAAAAATTTGATTCGATTACAGACCGCTATATTAGAGTAACGGTATCCAATGGAACAGTAACAAATGGTAGCTACTATAAACTTCTAGATGGAACTATTAAAGATCAAATTTATCAATAAATCCCTTAGGGGATTTTTTTGTCATAAGAAAAGCCCTAATTGGGCTTTTCTTACATCATATCGTCTAGTTTTTTATCTGCCATTTCTAAAGCATCATTCATTATTTCTTCTGCCTTTCTCATGACAGGCTTGCTATACTTCTGGTACATCCATAAAGCAGCAGCTCCAAGAGCAACAAGGGCAACATTTTTTCCCATTTGCATACTAAATCAC
This sequence comes from uncultured Bacilli bacterium, assembly GCA_947629315.1. Lineage (GTDB taxonomy): Bacteria > Bacillota_I > Bacilli_A > RF39 > UBA660 > UBA5578. The sequence goes on along the minus strand of CANRDB010000015.1, from coordinate 12,244 downwards.
CTCTCACTAGACATTGACTGCAATGTATATAAATTACTTATATACAATCTTATTATGCGTAAAAGTTAAAATTCTATACTCACATCTACCAATTTTTCTAATAAATCCGTTTTTCGAATATTTTCTTGATGATTATGCACACTATAAGTAAATGCTTCTGGTTCCCCTATTAAAATCAATTTCTTTTTAGCACGAGTAATTCCTGTATAAATGAGTTTTCGGTAAAGCATACGTTGATACATATGACTGACAGGAATGACAACAACATCAAATTCACTTCCTTGTGATTTATGAATACTAATGATAAAGCCATGTTTGATATTGATGAAGTCTTTTGGTTGATAAGTAACGAGATTACCATCAAAGTCAATGGTAATTTCGTTTTTCCCACTCTTCGTAACCGCACCATGACGAATAGAGGTAATAATACCGATATCACCATTAAAAACATTATCATCTGGAACATTTACCAATTGTAATACTTTATCTTGTTCCCGAAAAGTAACATCTCCTACCTTTAATTCATTTTTCGTTTTACTCGGTGGATTAAATACTTCCTGTAATACTTTATTTAGATGATCAATTCCAATCATGCCAGCATACATCGGAGCCATGACTTGAATCTTTTTATAGTCATAACCATGATCTAAAATTTGACGACAAATATTCGGTAAACTTTGAAGAATTCCATGGGAAGAACAGTTTAAAAATGTATAATCATCCCTAGTTGTTAAAAAGTCTCCTAACTGATTTTCTCTAATCTCTCTAGCTAATTCTGGAATATAACTATCCTCTTTTTGACGATAAAGATGATCCAACTTGACGACGTCGATTACTTCACTACCAATCAAATCTTTTAAAATCATTCCTGGCCCGACACTAGGAAGTTGATTAGAATCTCCTACCAATACTAGTTGAATAGAACTCATCAATCCTCTAAGTAAATTATCCATAAGCGGTAAATCAATCATACTAACCTCATCAATAATCACTAACTTACTACTAGCTAGATTATATTCATTTACCGCAAAACTATTGTTTTCTTTATTCCATTTTAAAAAGCGATGAATGGTACTAGCTGGAAAACCAGTCGATTCACTCATACGTTTACTTGCTCTACCAGTAGGCGCTAATAAAGCAACTATATCTGTCATCTGTTTATCTTCATATTGATTGAGAATCTGATATAATTCGACAATTGCTTTTACTATCGTCGTTTTTCCTGTTCCTGGTCCGCCTGTAATAATAACTATATTATTCGTTAATGCTTTCGTAATCGCTTCTTTTTGCTTATCATTATAGGAAATTCCATTTTTTTGTTCTAAAGATTCCAACTCGCTATCCAAATTAGGATAAGTCATCTTTTTTCGTTTTAATAGCCGATGAAGTTTCTCTACAATGTTATACTGTGCTTCATAAATTTCTTCTAAGTAGTATTTATCTCCTTGAATCTCTACTTTCATTTCCCCGTTCAACTCACAAAGCAATTCCTCAATCAACCTACTATCCATATCAAATCCTAAATACTGACAAACTGCCTCCGTAATTTCTGGCAATGTTAAATACGTATCGCCATTTTGATAAGTCAAATCTCGAACTACATACAAAACACAGGCTTTGACCCGTAAATCCTCATCAACGGTTAATTCTTTTGTTCTAACAATCCCATCTACTTTTGGAAAAGAAATCTCTTCGATATCATCAATCACCTGATAAATATTATGCTCCAAAATCATCATGGTATTCCCTTTATAAGTATTATATATTAAAAGAGCATCTCGCATAGAAAATCCTAATTCCGTTAAATAGACAATCATTTTGTGACTCTCTTCATATTTACTTAACGTTTGATATATCAAATCTGCTTTTTTCATCGTCATTTTAGGAACTAATAACAAATTATTTTTATCCTCTAAAATCTGTTCTAGGGCTGTTTCTCCTAATGTATCTACAATCGAAATGGCGAGCTTCTCACCAACCCCTTTAAACAGTTCACTTGATAAAAAGGCAACAATTCCATCCTTATCTTCCGGTTTTACTCGCTCGTAACTATCTACTTGAAATTGAAATCCATATTTAGGATGATAGTTTTCTTTTCCAAAAAAATAGTAGCTTTCTTGTTCATTTAACTCGTGAAAATAACCGGTAAATGTTATTGTCTTATTGATATAATCTTTCATCGATTCTATGTCTGTATCTTTGACTTTCATCAGTCCTATCACATATCCACGCTCTGACTGAAAAATAGGTTGTCGATAAGTTCCTAATACATAGTTTTCCATAGAATCACCACCTATTTCATTATAACATAAAAAAAGTATCTCTAACGAAATACTTTATTTACATTTTAAATCTGAAAAATCATAGACATATTTTTTATCTTCATCTTTTTCATCTGGGAAGTACTGGAATTTAAACTTTCCACTACAGTTTTTTAACGTACGTCCATATTCATCACTATTAGAATAAAGATTATAATATTGTACATCAAATATACAAACATACTTTGAACAATCTTTTTGTAAGGATTCTTGTGCAATGATAACATTTCGAACATTCTCTTTAATAACATATTCTTTCTCGTCTTTATTTAATCTCTCCACATACTTCGTTCTGTTTTTCGCAGCATCGGATACGCCAGTAGAGTTATCCTCTTCTGGATCTTCGTAAGGATTAGGGTTTGATCCGGTATTAGAACCCGTATCATTACTTCCTGTATTTGTATTAGAGCCAGTATTACTAACACTGTTACTAGTACTATTGCTATCAGAATTATCCGTTTTTTTATGGTTCACTATTAAATTGGTACGGAAAATAATTAAAAGCACAGTTAAAATTAAAATGACAACAACACCAATAGCAGCTATTAACTTCATATTCAACTTTTCAAATTTTACATCTTTTAAATTTTTTAAACTCATCGCTATCGCCTACCCTAGTGACATTATAACACAAAAGTTTTAGTTAGAAAAGATATGTTTTATAAAAATTTATCATATATTGAATTAGGAGTATGATATATGTTTCGATTTTTAAAATGGATTTTCAAAGATTTTAATTTATTTTGTGCAGCTTATTCGAATAATGTCTTTCCTGACCCTCTTACCAAAGAGGAAGAAGATACCTATTTAGAACAAGCACGGCAAGGAAATCAAGAAGCAAGAGATCTTTTAATTGAACACAATCTGCGATTAGTGGCTCATATCGTCAAGAAATACGAACACCGCAAAGAAGAGGAAGATGACCTCATTAGTATTGGAACCATTGGCTTGATTAAGGGAATTGATAGTTATGCTGAAAGTCATAAAACGAGACTTACCACTTATATTGCCCGTTGTATTGAAAATGAAATTTTAATGTACTATCGAGCTAATAAACGAAATAATAAGAATATTAGTATTAATGAAGCCGTCGGATTTGATAAGGAAGGAAATGAGATTACTCTATTAGATATCTTAAAAACACCAGAACCTGATTTTGCTTTAGATATTCATAACCAAGATAATATTAAACGAATTGATGAATATTTACATGTCTTATCAGAACGGGAACGGGAAATTATTGAAAAGCGATATGGTCTTAATAATGCGGATAAATTAACGCAAAAAGAAATTGCCAAATACTATCACATTTCTAGAAGTTATGTATCTAGAATTGAAAAGAGAGCTTTAACCAAAATGCTTCGCGAATACATAAAGAATAAAAATAACTAAAAAAAATAGGACGAATCCTATTTTTCTTTTTCTACTGTAAAGTAGGTAAGATGACCATTGATATCGGCTTCTAAATTGGCCTGATCACTCTCTACAATCGCAACCGATAATGTCTCGTTTTGAATGAATTCTTGGAATTCTTTCATACACTTTTGAATGTCTTCATCACCCTTATAAGATAGAGTAATTCGATCAGTAACCTCAAAATTACTATTCTTTCGGAATTGTTGTACTTTAGAGACAATCTCACGAGCAAGACCTTCTAATAATAGTTCATCTGTCAATGTCGTATCTATAATCATGAAATTATTATTTTCCATACCAACATTGAATCCTTCTTTAGAAGAAATCCGAATATCTACCATAGCTGGTGTAATTTCCTGTTCTTCTCCTCCCAATATCATGGTAATGTTCTTTCCACTTTGAAGAGTATTAATCTCTTGATCAGTTAGACTTTCCAATTTACTTTGGAATTCTTTCATAAGAGGTCCAAGAACTTTTCCAACTTCTTTAAAATTTGGTTTTAAAGAAATGTTCATGTATTCATGAAGATCATCGACAAACAATACTTCTTTCATATTTAATTCTTCTGAAATCAAAGGTACTAAATCCGCAATCAATTCTTTATTCTTTCCATCTATCAAAGCTTCTTGAAGTGGTTGACGAACTTTAATTTTGGCCTCTTCACGCACATAACGTCCAATAGAAATTAAGTTACGAACTAAGTCCATTCTCTCCTCAATATGCGCATCTATTAACTTCTTATTACACTTTGGATAATCCGTAAAATGAACAGATTCTCCTCCTGTTAAATTTCGATATAACTCTTCTGCAATAAAAGGTGTAATCGGTGCGATTAATTGAGATACTCCAACTAATACTTCGTAAGTCGTTAAATAAACACTCTTTTTAGAAGTATTTAACTCACTTCCCCAGAAACGATTTCTATTTCTTCGAATATACCAATTGGATAAATCTTCAGACACGAAATTCGCTAAATAGTGAACTACTTTATTTAAATCATATTCATCGAATGATGTTCTCACATCCAAAATTAATTGATTGTATTTAGAAAGTAACCATTTATCAATTTCTTCCCGTTTCGCATAAGGAACCTTACACTGTTCTATATCAATTTTATCGATATTCGCATACATAGCAAAGAAACTATACGTATTCTTTAAAGGATTGAAGAATTTAGAATAAACCTCTTTAAGTCCAGAAATATCAAATTTTAATGGCGTCCATACAGGAGATACATAAAGAAGATAGAAACGAACCGTATCAGCACCATATTCTTTCATCGTTGTAAATGGTTCGACGATATTTCCACGAGATTTACTCATCTTCTTACCTTCAGCATCTAGTAATAAATCATTCACTAAAACGTTTTTAAATGGCGCACATCCCTTAATAAAGGTAGAGATTACTAGTAACGTATAGAACCATCCACGAGTTTGATCAATTCCCTCACAAATAAAATCTGCTGGAAATTGAGATTCCCATAATTCTTGATTTTCAAATGGATAATGATATTGCGCAAATGGCATAGAACCAGAATCAAACCAACAGTCTAAGACATCTGGAATACGAGTCATAGCACCCCCACATTTTTCACATTTTAAGTGAATTTCATCAATATATGGTTTATGAAGGTCGATATCTTTTCCTATTTTTTCAATCGCCATCTTCTTCAATTCGGCAATTGAACCCACCATATGAGTATGTCCGCATTCACACTTCCAATAAGGAATTGGACTTCCCCAATATCTACTACGAGATACATTCCAATCTCTTGCATTAGCGAGCCAGTTAGCAAATCTCTTTTCCCCTACATAAGCTGGATACCAATTTACTTTGGCATTCGCTTTCACTAATTGATTGGTCATTTCACTAACCTTGATATAGTAACTTGGCATAGAGTAGTAAATAAGTGGTGTATCACATCGCCAACAATGTGGATATTCATGGGCTACTTTCTGCTTTTTGAATAATTTATCATTTGCCTTTAAGTAATCTACTACTTCTTCATTGACATCATGAACAAATTTACCATTCCATAATCCCCCAATGTAGCAACCATCTTTTCCAACTGGATTTAGATATGGTAAATCGTATTTTTTCCCTACATTCGCATCATCTTCACCAAAGGCTGGTGCGATATGAACAATACCAGTACCATCTTCCATGGTTACATATTCATCACAAGTCACATAGAAAGCCTTTTTATCTACTTCAAAAGAAGGTACTAACTGTTCGTACTCTTGATATTCTAACTCTTTTCCTTGGTAAGTTTCTAAGATTTTAGCTTCTTCCCCTAATACAGTTTTAACAAGAGCTGTCGCTAAAATAAACTTGATTCCTTTCGATTCTACTAACGAATAATTCTCATTTGGATTCACACAAAGAGCAACATTCGCAATTAATGTCCAAGGAGTCGTTGTCCATACCAAGAAGTAGACATCTTCCCCTTTCTTTTTAAATGGTACATATACTGTAATAGCAGTATCGGTTTGATAGTTTTGCGCTACTTCATGTGTCGCTAAACCAGTTCCGCAGTGTGGACAGTATGGTACAACACGAGTTCCCTCATAGAACATGTTCTTTTGAAACATTTCTTTTAAAATCCACCATTCTGTCTCAATATATTCGTTTTTATAGGTTAAATAAGGATCCTTAACATCAAAGAATTGTCCCATTTTACTAGTTAAGTCTGTAAAAGCAGATTCATTTTCACGAACACTTTTACGACATTCTTCATTAAATTTAGCCACTCCCAACGTTTCAATCTCTTTCTTAGAAGAGATACCTAGTTTCTTTTCTACATGATTTTCAATAGGAAGTCCATGCGTATCCCAACCAATCTTACGAATTACTTTTTCTCCATTCATCACATGGTATTTGGTAACAGCATCTTTCAAGTTTTTCGCAATCATATGATGAAGTCCTGGAAATCCGTTCGCAAAAGCTGGTCCATCATAAAAGACAAAGGTTTTATTATTTTGCCGTTGTTTTACTTGTTTATCATGCATCGCATTAATACTTTTCCAAGATTTTAAGATAGATTCTTCTACCTCACTCACTGGTCTTTTATCTAATTCTTTAAATTTTCTCATTCTAACACCCTCTCCTGTACAAAAAAAGATTCATAATCTAAGGACGAGTTTCCCCGCGGTACCACCTTAGTTTATGAATCATCATACCCTCAAAACTCTTAACGCGAGTAACGTTTATTTTTACTATTTTCAAAATAACGCATCAGAAGTGATTCATAGCAAGTTCCTGTTCCTGATTCTCACCAACCATCAGTTCTCTTTCACTATCCCTTACTACCGTCTTCGTCATCTGCTTATTCATGAATAACTTCTAATTTGGAGTCAACAGCCTCTTTAATCTTTGCTTTTAGTGTCTCTATATTCTTTTTCAAAAGAGCAGCTTCCATTTCCGTTTTTTCAGCTCGAATTAAGGATTCATTAATAATTCGATCCGCATTCTTTTTTGCTTCTTCTAGAATTCTTTTACTTTCCCTTTGAGCTTCTTCTTCTATCTCTTTGGAATGTTTCGTCGATTCTTCCAGAGCCTGCTGCAAAGTAGATTCACTATTTTCATAAGAAGACCATTTCTCTAACTGTTTTTTACTACTCTCTAAAGCTACTTCCAATTCCTCAATACGAGCATTCTTTTCCGCTAATTCTTGTTCCTTGAGCGCTAACTCCTCTTCTTTTTGACTCAAAGACTCCATCATCTCTTCTACTTGCTCTATAATCGTATCTAAGAATTCTCCCGTCTCCGTAGATTTTTCCCTATCAAAAGCATGTACTTCTTCGTTTTTCATAAGCCACACCTCGCTAAGTGAACTTTATTTTAACACAAGATTTTATGAATTTCAATAGTTTTTACCACTCTATATTAATATCATCGTTATCGTGGGTTTCCTCTTCATTATCATCTGAGATTTTTCCTTGAACATTAATATTGTTCGGAGTACATAGAAAAATTCCTCCACCAATTCTTTGTAAATCCCCACCAATTGCATAGATGGTTCCACTTAAAAAGTCAACAATTCTCTTTGCTTGATCACTTGTTACTCTTTTTAAATTGACAACAACAGTATTTCTTTTCTTTAAGTGGTCCGCAATTTGTTGAGATTCAGAGAATGCTCTAGGCTCCAACAAAATCATTTTGGCGCCACCTTCTTCTGTCATTTCTTCGACATTTTGAATTTCGTAGTATTGATTTTCATCTCCACTAAAAATATCCGTATCGTCTTCCTTAAATATCTTTTTTATAAAACTCATCTTTATTCCTCCTATCGTGGCAATCTTACTGTCTATCATTTTAACACATTTCCTTGCAAAAGAAAAGCAGTTTTCATAGATTTCTTTCAACAAAAAAGGATAAAATCTGTATAAACTGCTCTCTTTTTTTATTTTAATTTATCAATCGTTTCCACGACGATTTGGTATTTGTCAAAACGTTTCTCTACCTTGCCACGAACAAGTAGGATATTTCCTTTTTCAATATCCATATTTTTTTCATATAAATTTGGAAATAACGTTAAATCGATTGTTGACAATTCATCACTTCCAACAACAAAGGCCATTTTTTGACTATTCTTCGTCATAATTTCTTTTACTTTATCCACATAGACAATGGTCTCTACATTCTTATCGAAATAAAGAGGTAAATCGTTTAGAGAAATGGCTTTTGGATAGTGAGATTTTAATTCCGTAATAGGATGTTCACTCAAATAAAGGCCAAATAAATCCAGTTCTTTTTCCATAATCTCTTTCGTACTATATTCAGAACACTCCAAAATATCTGGCTTCAAAACAAATTCTTCAGACAAATCTTTCATCAATTCCCCATAGTTGATAATAGCATCTAAATTCATAGCTACCGTCTTGCGATTCCATCCAAGACTTAAGAACACTCCTGCATCATTTAACGATTCTACTACTTTACGATTCACACTCTTGCCATAACAACGTTTCATAAAATCATAAAGATCTTCAAATGGACCATGTGATCTTTCTTCTAGAATGCTTTTGGTTGCCATAGCACCAACATTTTTGATGTTCGTAAGAGGATAGCGAATACCATTTTCTTCTTGAATATATTTATCTTGACTCCGATTAATATCTGGTTTTAGAATATCGATATGATTTTTATGACACTCATAAAAGTATTTCTTAACTTTGGTACTGTCATTCATATCAATGGAAAGTAAATTAGCCATGAATATTTTGGGATAATTGGCTTTGAGGTATGCCATACGGCAGGATACCATCGAATATCCAACGGAGTGTGATTTATTAAACCCATACTCCGCAAATTTCAACATCAACTGATAGACTTTATTGACAAGTTCTAATGGGTATCCTTTATGGGTCGCACGCTCAGTAAATTTCTCCTCTTCCTTTAACAGAATATCTTTCTTCTTTTTGCTCATTGCCTTTCTTAGTAAATCTGCTTCTCCCAAACTATAGTCTGCCATAATTTGAGCAATCTGCATAATCTGCTCTTGATAAATCATGATTCCATACGTAGATTTTAAAACCGGCTCTAGAGTGCGATCAAGGTAATCAATTTTCTCTTTTCCATGTTTTCTTCTAATAAAGAGTGGAATATTTTTCATAGGTCCTGGTCGAAATAGAGCAATCGCGGCACAGACATCATCAAACGTATTCGCTTTCAATTGGCGCAAAAACTGAATCATCCCCTCTGATTCAAACTGAAAGATTCCTAATGTGTTGGCAGTTTCAAATATTTTCAAGGATTTCTTATCATCAAAAGGAATATTATCAAAAGATAATTGTAAAGAATATGTCGAATTAATGTCACGGATAATGTTATGAATAATCGTTAAATATTTAATTGCTAGAAAATCCATCTTCAATAAACCAATATCTTCTAGATATTGCATATCGTATCCACTAGTATAAAAATTTAAATGAGACATATCGAGAGGAATGACCGTATCCAAATCCTCACGAGACATGACAACCCCAGCAGCATGAATACTAGTATGTCTTTTTAATCCTTCAAAATGATAAGCTACTTGATAGATAGGTTCTAAAGCATCATGTCTTTCAATATAGGATGCAACCTTAGGATTATTCCTATTTTCTCGTAACGTGAGACGAGAATCAATCAGTTTACAAAGGCCATCTACGAGAGTCAAATCTAAATCCATCGTTCTTCCAACATCTCGTAGGGCTTGCTTTGCTCCCATCGTTCCAAAAGAGATAATTGGTACTACCCTTTTCTCTCCATACTTTTGAATACAATAGGAAATCATCTCCTCCCGTTTCGTATGTTCAAAATCGATATCAATATCTGGCATACTCACACGTTCTATATTCAAAAAACGTTCAAATAATAAATCGTATTTTAAAGGGTCTATATCTGTAATATGAAGTAAGTAGGCTACTAGAGAACCAACCGCACTTCCCCTTCCTGGTCCTACGATAATATCGTGTTCTCTCGCATAACGAATATAATCATAAACAATCAAAAAGTAGTCACAAAATCCCATCTTTTGAATGACATCTAATTCTTTTTTTAATCGTTCTTGATACTTACTACCAACAGTTGTACCAAATCGCTGTTTTAATCCCTCGATACATTTTCTTTTTAAATACGTATAACTATCTAATCCCTCTTCATTTTCATAAATTGGCATGAGATCTTGGTGCATAGGAAGAACCACATGACATAACTGTGCAAAATCATCTTGACTACTAGAAAGTAATCCCTCTAATTCCTCATCTGTTTTTAAATAATTATCTAATCTTGTACTGCTAGTAGTAGAAATCGTACTTCCCTCACGCATCGCATCTAAATATTTTACATACTTGCCCTCTTCCTTTGTTAAGTAGATTGTCTCATTCATATAAAGCGAATCCCCTTCTATCTCGGAGAGTTCTTCTTTATTTTTATAGGTTCGAAAAAGATGTGGATAGATTCCCTGGATATGGGATAATAAAGTAGTAGATTCATAAGGAAGAAGACAGACGATTTCCTTGGCATGCTCTTGTAAGTCTTCTAACGTAAGCGCACGAGTAGAAGATATGGTCGTCAGTTTTAAAAGGCTTTGATATCCTACATAATTTTGTGCATATAACACCATTTTTTTATCCAAATATGTAACTTCTAGTCCAATATAAGGTTCGATATGTTCTTGTAGACATGCCTTATAAAAATCCATTACTCCATACATTTTACTATCTGCTATTCCAAGAGCGGTAAACCCCATCTTTTTCGCATAAGATAAAAGTGCGGGAACGGTAATCAATGAATCCTGTAAGGAATTATCTGTCTTAATATATAAAGGAATATATTTCATATCGCACCTCCTATTAACATTTTATCATATTTTTCTGTTTTCCACACCTAAACAAGTATAAATGTTTGGTACTCCTCTTCCAGACATCAAAAAAAGATGAAATCTCATCTTTTTTGACTAAATCTTGCATAGAAATTTTTTCTTTTTAAATATGCAATAAGCAACAGTAACCAGCAATATACCTAAAATTTCCAAAAAGCAATAGGTGAAAAAGTCCCTCTCTCCTGTATCCGGTACATCTGGTACATCCGGTTCATCCGGTTCATCTAATACATCTGGTTCTACTGGTTTTTGAACAGGTAGAATATTATTCGTAATCGTCAAGGAACTATTTGGGAGCACTAAAAGAGCATTGGGATATTGTTCTAAATCGATTCCCTCTTCCTCTCCAAAATAGAATAAGGTGGGGTTCTCATTTAGTTCATACCCATCTGGAGCCTCTTCTTCCACAAGAATATAATAGTTTCCTTCTTCTAATCGCCAATTCATGGATTTTTCAATTTTGAATTCACCTTTTTCATTGGTCTCAAAGTACCAATCATCTTCTCTAAAAACATCATAATCCAAAATTTTATCAGTAGCCTCTAGGCTAGATTCTGGTGGTACAACCAAATAAAATTTAAATTTCGCGCCCGGTAAAAATTTTTTAGAATTTTGACTGTCTACTTTATAAATGGTAAGTTCATAAGCCCTTCCGCCACCTCCACTAGATGTTTCACTAACATAAAATACCTCATCATAAGTATCACTCGCACGATTGACATTTCCAATAGAGGCAGAATTTTTTACAACAACGTCTTCTCCTGTCATGTCAGTTATCGCATCGTATTTGATGACAAGTGCCTTATCATCTGGTACGGTAATGGTAAATTCATTCTCATTATTTTCTTGAATCGTAAAGAAGATTTCTTCTCCCTTTTCATCTGTTACTGTAATAGAATCAAAATCAATTTTAATACCAGAACTAGTATCCGTTACAGTTAAAAATTCACTACCCTTATCCAAATCAACAGAATTTGGATTAACCTTCAAAGTAAAATGAATTAAATCACCTGTTCCTTCTTGCTCGGCTTCTTTTAAAATGCGAGCCGGAAAGAATGGTACTTCACTTTCGGCATTAAATTTCTCACCAGTTGGATCTTCTACACTTGTCATCATAGCTTTGTTTTTTACAATCGTATCA